>NZ_JARHXQ010000010.1:0-1319 GCF_029222765.1 Arthrobacter sp. Cr_A7
AACTTCTCGGCAAGAAGGAGCAACACCATGAACGCAGCACCCACGCTTGAAATGCTCGACCCGGCAACCCTGACCGTGGATATCAACGTCCGAAAGGACGCCGCCCTGACCGCTGACTTCATCGCCAGCATCAAAGAACACGGCGTGATGGAACCGGTAATAGCCCACCGTAAGGACGACGGCACCGTGCACGTCCTGATGGGCCAGCGCCGCACCCGCGCCGCAGTCGAAGCCGCACGCCCCCTCATCCCGGTCCTGCTCATCGACTCACCCGAGGAAGCCGAACGCATCGTGACGCAGGTCGTGGAGAACATCCAGCGCGCCGAACTGACCGAAGCCGACGAAGCCGACGCCTACCACCAGCTGTCCCTGATCGGCGTCTCCGCGGCCGCGATCGCCAAGAAGACCGGCCGGACCAAGGACAAGGTCGAAAACGCGCTAAAAGCCAAGGCCTCCACCGCCGGGACCAAGGCCCTCGAGAGCGGCTACACCCTCGACATGGCGCTGGTGATGGCCGAGTTTGAAGGGGACCAGGACGCGGTTGAGGAACTCGAATCAGTCATCCGGGACGAGCCGCAGTATTTTGACCACACCGCCCAGAAACTTCGGGACGACCGTGAATCCAAGGCCCAGCTTGCCGCGCTGATCGAGGACCTCATTGCCCAGGGCAAGGCCATCGTCGAGGACGCCGGGCACTACGCCGACGAGGAGAACCTGTACGTCTCAGCGGCCAAACGCCCGGACGGCGAACCTGCCACCGACGAAGACGCCAACGCTTACGTCATCAGCACCGACTACCGGGGTGAGCACAGGGCCGAGCCTGTCATCTGCGACTGGAAGGAACTGGGCTTCACCCCGAAGTACGAACGCTACAACGGCGGCGGGACGCAGGCCCAGAAAGGCCCGATGACCGAGGAACAGAAGGCCGAGCGGAAAACCCTGATCGCCAACAACAAGGCGATGGAGTCAGCGACCAAGGTCCGCCGCGAGTTCGTCAAGACCCTGCTGGCACGGAAGCAGGCACCCAAGGGCTGGCAGTACTTCACCGTCCACGCCATCACCCACCACTCCGAAACCGCCAGCGGCTACGACGGGAAAGTCGCCGCCGAAATGGTCGGTGCCAAGGTCGAAGAGACCAACCAGTGGGGATGGAACCCGCTGCGGGACCACGTCGCCAAAACCGAAGCACGGCCCGAGTTCTCCCTGATCGCGCTGGTCTGCGCAGGGTATGAAAAGACCATCGCCAAAGACTCGTGGCGGTCACCGAGCCAGACCCACCGGGACTACCTGAACCAGCTGGTCACGTGGGGATACACCCC
>NZ_JARHXQ010000110.1:0-6835 GCF_029222765.1 Arthrobacter sp. Cr_A7
CCCCGGGGCAGGCACACCCGTCCGACGGCGACACGCCCCGCGGGTGCGCCGGTTCCGGCCCGCGGGACCTGGCAGGAAACGCCCGCCGGGTGGACGGCCGGCATAGGCTCCGCGGCTAGGCTGGCTTCATGAGAGGCAAGGCATCAAAGACAGTCCTGTCCGGGGCACCACTGCTGGCGGTCGCGCTTGTCCTGGCGGCCTGCTCAAGTCCGCAGGGCAGCGGTCCGGGCTGGACGGCGCAGCCTGGTTCGACAGTGCAGCCGGACACCTCGGAACTGCCGCAGGCCTCCGGAACCTCGAGCCCGTCTGCCGGGGCAACGCCGTCAGCCACCGGCGATGCTTCCGCTTCCGCAACGCCGCAGGGTGCTGCCACCGCCTCTGCCTGGAAGACATTCTCGGATCCCGCAAAGACGGTGAGTTTCGAACTGCCGCAGGAGTGGATCGCCCAATCGGTGGCCCCGGAGGAAGGCACCCTGCCCGGAGCGCTCAAGATCGAGGTGAAGAAGCCCGACGGCACGTACGTCGCTGCCCTGCGGACGGGCCTGCCGCCGTCGTCCGCTGAATGCCCGGAAGGCTCCCGGAAGGCATATACGGTGATCAGCAGCGTTCCCGTGGACGTATCCGCCGAGGGCGGTGAAGGGACCATCCCGCCGCGTATGGTCTTCCGCGTCATCCAGGGCTACCGGTATTTCGGTTCCTACGGCATCACCAACGTTGTGGGCGGTGCGGACAACCAGGCCTGCGAGCTTCGGAATGTGGTGCGCGGACCGGCCGGCAAGGGAGACTGGTCGTTCGGCGACGTTGTGTCCCTGAAGCCTTTCGCGCCGGATGAAAAGGTGGCTCCGGCAAAGGCGTTCGACACCCTGGGCCAGGCCGCTGAGTACACCGGCGAAAATTCGGAATTCGCGAACGTCCAGCGGATGCTAATGTCTCTGGAGATCAAAAACTAGTCCCCGTTTCCGGCTCCCACAGGTGCCGGGGCAAACGGCGGCTTTCCTTCCGACGCCGATACCCCCGGAGATTCATGGAACGCTCTGTTTCCGCACGCCTGGCCTTTCGAACCGTAGCCAACACCAAGGTGGCCATGGCCATCGCCGTAGCGAGGAACAGCGGCTACTCCTCGTTTGAGGAATCCCTGTCCGTGATGGCCGGCGGCGAACAGGTCCCGCTCACCGAGGTCTCCGACCACCACGGCGGCCGGCTCCACTACATGGAGTTCGCGGAGCCCGCGGACGTGACCGTGGAGTACTCGGCCACCGTGGCCGGCAGGGCGGAACCGGAGGACGCAGACCTGGCGGACCGCATCCGGTACGTCCGCCCCAGCAGGTACGCGGAATCAGACCGGTTGCTGCCCACCGCCTATGCGGAATTCGACTCTGTGCAGGGCAGCGACCTGCTGCATGCGGTACGCAACTGGGTCCACGGCGAGCTGCGCTACCTCAGCGGCTCATCCCGGGGCACGGACGGCGCGGTGGAAACGCTCCTCAGCCGGCGCGGCGTGTGCCGGGACTTTGCACACCTGGCCATCGCCCTGCTTCGCTCAAAGGACATCCCGGCGCGGCTGGCGGCTGTCTACGCGCCCGGCCTCAGCCCCATGGACTTCCACGCGGTAACCGAGGCCTACGTGGACGGTGCCTGGCACGTCATCGACCCCACGGGGCTGGCCCCGCGGGAGTCGATGCTGCGCATCACGGCCGGCCGGGACTCGTCCGACACAGCCTTCCTGTCCACCGTGGGCGGCAGCCTGGTCCTGAACCAGCTCGGGGTCACCGCCGTGGTGAACGGCGACCTGCCTGTGGAGGACCCTGCCCGGCTGGTGCAACTGGGCTGACTGGCCAGCGCCTGCCGGGGCCCACGCGTGCTGCTGCCTAGCGGGGCGGGCGCGGGCCCAGGGAGCTCCGAAGCTTGTCGGTCAGCCTTCGGAGTTCCTTCTGCTCCGCAGCGGTGAGGGCCGGGCCCACCAGCGCGGAGATGTCACGCACGTGCTCGCGGCCAATCTCCTTTTGGAGTTCCCGCCCCTCGTCGGTCAGTTTCAGCAGCACGCCGCGGCCGTCCTCCGGGGCCGGCATCCTGGCCACCAGCCCCCGCTTCTCCAGCCGCTCCACCAGCCGGCTCAGGCTGGACTGGCTCAACAGGACGTTGTCGTTGAGCTCGTTGAGCCGGAGCCAGCCGGACGGGCAGCGGGAGAGCGTGAACAGGACGTCGTACTCATTCACCGCGAGCTTCCGGAAGGCCGGGCCCGACTGCAGCTTCCGCATGACCGCCACCTGTGCCCGGAACAGCGACTCCCAGGTCTCCGCGGCAAGGCGGACGGGTGATTCCGATCCTCCGGCAGCCATCACGCCTCCGCGGAGGTCTTCTCGGCGTCCTGCGAGGCCAGCAGCGTGGCCACGCGGGCTGCATGGGTGGGCGGCTCGGGGACGTGCGCCGGCTTCCGGGCAGCATACTCCTTGCGCAGGACGGGAAGGACTTCCTCGCCGAACAGATCCAGCTGCTCCAGCACGGTCTTCAGCGGAAGCCCGGCGTGGTCAATCAGGAACAGCTGCCGCTGGTAGTCCCCGAAGTACTCACGGAACGTCAGGGTCTTTTCGATGACTTCCTGGGGGCTGCCGACTGTCAGCGGTGTCTGCGATGTGAAGTCCTCCAGCGACGGTCCGTGCCCGTAGACGGGAGCGTTGTCGAAGTAGGGCCGGAATTCCTTCACGGCATCCTGGGAGTTCTTCCGCATGAAGAACTGGCCGCCCAGGCCCACGATCGCCTGGTCCGCCTTGCCGTGCCCGTAGTGCTCGTAGCGCTCACGGTAAAGGCCAATCAGCTGCTGGTAGTGCTCCTTGGGCCAGAAGATGTTGTTGGCAAAGAATCCGTCGCCGTAGTAGGCAGCCACCTCCGCGATCTGCGGGGTGCGGATGGAGCCGTGCCAGACGAAGGGGGCGACGCCGTCGAGCGGGCGCGGGGTGGAGGTGAAGTTCTGGAGCGGCGTGCGGAACTTGCCCGACCAGTTGACGGTGTCCTCGTCCCAGAGCCGGCGCAACAGGCTGTAGTTTTCGATGGCCAGTTCCACGCCGTCCTGGATGTTCTTCCCGAACCACGGGTAGACCGGGGCGGTGTTGCCGCGGCCCAGCACCAGGTCAACGCGCCCGTCTGCAAGGTGCTGGAGCATGGCGAAGTCCTCGGCAATCTTGACCGGATCATTCGTGGTGATCAGCGTGGTGGCCGTGGATAGCGTGATGCGTTCGGTCTGCGCGGCGATGTAGGCGAGGGTAGTGGTGGGGGAGGAGGAGAAGAACGGCCGGTTGTGGTGCTCACCCAGGGCATAGACATCCATGCCGATTTCTTCGACCTTTTTGGCGATGGCAACGGAGGCCTTGATGCGCTCGTTCTCGGTGGGGGTCCGGCCCGTGGTGGGGTCCGTGGTGATGTCGCTGACGCTGAAAACACCGATCTGCATGATGTGCCTTTCCGTTCGTGGACTTGCTGGCTTGGTTCCAGTGTAGACCAATTTAGATGCATTTGCATCTATCGACGGATATAACGCATTCCGCACGAAAATATTCCGCTGTTTTACTCGGTGCTGCCGGGAGCCGCCCGGCGTCCGCTGACCTTCGGAACCATGCCGGTGGTCCAGTCCTGGAATTCCTCGTCCACATCGGTGGCAGCCCCGAATTCGGGACGTTCCTGAAGCTCCCGCAGCAGGGCCTTTTTCTCGCGCCGGCCCTCCACCAGCCTGTAGAGGACCGGGACCAGGACCAGGGTCAGGGCGGTGGATGAGATCAGGCCGCCGATCACCACTACCGCCAGCGGCTGCGAGATGAAGCCTCCGCCGCCGGTGAGCCCCATGGCCATGGGTGTCAGGGCAAACACGGTTGCCAGTGCGGTCATCAGGATGGGCCGGAGGCGCTGCCGGGCGCCATGGGTGATGGCGTCGGCAACGTTCATGCCCGGCTGTCCGTCCCGCGGCTGCCGGTACTGGTTGATCAGGTCGATCAGCACGATGGCATTGGTGACAACGATGCCCACCAGCATGAGCATGCCGATCAGGGACGGCAGGCCCAGCGGGACGCCGGTCACCAGGAGCAACGCCACGGCTCCGGTGGCAGCGAACGGAACCGAGACCAGCAGGATCAGCGGCTGGATAAGGGACTTGAAGGTGGCCACCATAATGACGTACACAATGGCGATGGCCGCCAGCAGGGCCAGGCCAAGCTGTCTGAAGGACTCGGCCTGCTGGGTTGTCGCTCCGCCGATTTCCGCCGTGACGCCCGGCGGCAACTGCACGTCCGCGAGCCGCTTCTGGACTTCGGCGCTGACCGCTCCAAGGTTGGACCCCGACGGCGTCACGGACACCCGTGCGGTCCGCTGGCCGTTGCTGGCGGTGATGGAAACAGGGACCTCCACCTGCTCCACGGAGGCGATGCTGCCCAGGGTGACGGGGGCGCCCCCTGCCGGCAGCGGAATGTTCCGGACGGCTTCGATGCTGGTGAATCTGGTGCCCTTGCCGATTTGGACGGGGAAGTCATCAGTGTCAATCCGTACTTCCCCTGCCGGGATGGGGCTGATGGTGGATGCCAGGACGCCGGCAACCTGCTCCTCGTTGAGGCCGGCGGCCACGGCTTTGGCCCTGTCCACCTTGACCTGCACCACCGGCTGGGTGGCGGCAAGGTTGGTTGCCACTTCACTGGTGCCGGGCACACCGTTCATCGCTTCGACCATCGTGTCGCTGGCTGCCTGCAGATCCGCCGTGGTGGCGGCTTTGAGGGTGATATCCACGGTGGAGGACGTGCCGAAGCCGCCCTGCTGCGTTCCCACGGATACCTTGCCGGAATCCGGTACCTTGGCCAGCTCCGAACGGACAGTATCCTGCAGCTGCGCCTGGTCTGCCTTCTCGTCGGTCACCACGGTGAACGTCGAGTTGGAGGAGCCGGTGGAGATGAGGGCGGCGAAGCCGGCCTGCGCGTTGCCGGATGTTACCTGGACGTCCTTGACGCCGTCGATCCCGCGCAGGACCTCCTCAAGGCGGATGGCCGCGGCACTGGTGTCCGCCAGGCTGGTTCCGGCCGGCAGCACCTGGCGGACCGTCAGGCTGTTCTGGCCCGAATTGCCCAGGAGGTTGGTGGCCAGCAGCGGAGTCATGGCGGCGGTGGCGCCGAGAACCAGGACTGCTGCCACCAGGGTGATGACGGGGTGCTTCTGCGTCTTACTGAGGATGGGCAGGTAGCCCCGCTGCAGCCTGCTGCGCTGTTCGGCTTCCTGGGCCTTCGCCCGCGCCTCCGCGGCAAATGACCGGGCAGCGGGGGAATCAGGCTGGAAGCTTCCGGAGGCACCGGGGGTCCGGAGGAACCAGTAGGCGAGCACCGGAACAATGGTCAGCGAGACCAGCAGGGATGCGAGCAGCGCCATGGTGACGGTCAGGGCGAAGGGCCGGAACAGCTCACCTGCCAGCTCGCCGACGAAGGCAATGGGCAGGAATACGGCAACGGTGGTGAGTGTGGAGGCCGTGATGGCGCCGGCCACTTCGCGGATGGCCGTGAGGATGGCGGTGACCTTGTCCTCGCCGTAGGTAAGGTGGCGCTTGATGTTCTCGATGACGACGATCGAGTCGTCCACCACGCGGCCAATGGCGATGGTGAGCGCACCCAAAGTGAGGATGTTGAGCGAGTAGCCGGTGGCTGAGAGCCCGATGAAGGTGATCAGCAGGGACAGCGGGATGGATACCGCGGTGACCAGGGTGGAGCGTGCGGACATCAGGAAGACCAGGATGACGGCGACGGCGAAGCCCAGCCCCAGCAGCCCTTCGGTGGTGAGGTCCTTGATGGATTTTTCGATGAAGGGTGCCTGGTCGAAGACCGGAGTGAACTTCGCGTTGGAGCCGAGCTCTGCCTCCAGTTCGTCCAGGGTGTCCCGCACTGCGTGCGAAATGCCCACCGTGTCACCCTCGGGTTTCTTGGTGACGGACACGGCCAAGGTTTCGGTCCCGTTAGTGCGGGTGATGGACGTCCGCTCGTCGTCCTGGAGGGACACGTCCGCCACTGAGCCGATGGTGACCGCATTCTTCGCTCCGGATAACGGGAGGGCCTTGATGGCGTCGAGCGAATCGACGGGACTGCCGATCTGCAGCGAGAGCGTCTTGCCCTGTTCCTCCAGCGTTCCGGCCGGCACCAGCGCGCCGTTGTTTGCCAGCGCATCCCGGATGGACGTAATGGACGCCCCGGCAGACGCCATGGCGTCGCTCCGGGGGAGGATCTCGATGTGCTGGGAGGCGCCGCCTGTGACATCAGCGCCCCGGACGCCGTCGATCTTCTGCAGCCGGGGCACGCTCAGCCGCTGGAGGTCCGCATTCAGTTCACTGAGGGTCTTGTCCGAAGACACCGCGAGGAACACGATGGGGAAGTCGCTGATGCTGCCCGCAATGGCCTGCGGCTGGACGTCCTCCGGCAGGGACCGCTTGGCGTTGGAGATGGCCCGGTCGATCTGGTTCCGTGCCCGGTCCAGGTTGGAACCGTAGGTGAAGACCATGGTGATCTGCGAAACCCCGTTGCGCGACGTGGAGGAGGTGGATTCCAGCCCCTCCACGCCGTTCAGTGCAGTCTCCAGCGGCCCGCTGACCTGTTTGTCCACCACCTCCGGAGAGGCCCCCGGCATGGCAGTCAGCACCGTGATCTGGGGGAACTCAATGGAGGGAATGAGCTCCTGCTTCAGCGACGACATGGTGATTACGCCGAAAACGGAAGCGAAAACAGTGATCAGTGCGATCAGCGCCCGGTTCGCCAGTGAAAGGTGTGCCAGCCGGAACATCGCATGAACTCCTGTGGGGTTGACTAACTGGTGCGGACCCGAT
>NZ_JARHXQ010000111.1:0-14028 GCF_029222765.1 Arthrobacter sp. Cr_A7
CCCCGTTCACCGGTCCGGACCCGGACGGCTTCGAAAACGTCCATGGTCCAAACCTTGCCGTCACCGGCACGGCCGGTGTTGGAGCTGGCGATGATGACGTCCAGGATGTCGTCAGCTTGCTCGTCCGTGGCCAGCACCTCCACCCGGATCTTCGGCAGGAGATCCACGTTGTACTCTGCACCGCGGTAAACCTCGGTGTAGCCCCGCTGCCGGCCGTAACCGCTGGCCGCGCTGACCGTCAGGCCCTGTACGCCGTAGGCTTCCAGTCCTTCCCGGATGGCTTCGAGCTTTTCCGGCCTGACGATAGCAGTAATCAGTTTCATGCCCCCACGCTTTCCTTGCCTGTTGCTGATTCGTTCTTCTGGGCAGCCGCTGCGGGCTGGTCAGAGGTTTCCTGCTGGTTCTTGCCGGTGATCATGTCGTGCAGCGGCTGGAAGCTTCCACCGTGGCCGCCCACACCGAACTCGTAGGCGGTCTCGGCGTGCAGGCTGAGGTCCACACCCACCGTTTCCTGTTCCTGCGAGACGCGGAAGCCCATGGTCTTGTGGATGGCGAAGGCGATGATCGCGGTCAGGATTGCCGAGTACGCGATGGCGATGCCTGCTGCTGCCAGCTGTGCCCACATCTGGGTCATGCCGCCTCCGTAGAAGAGGCCGCCGCCCACGCCGTCTGTGGGCAGTGCGATGAAGCCGAGGGCAACGGTGCCGATGATGCCGGACACGAGGTGGACGCCTACAACGTCGAGCGAGTCGTCGAAGCCCCAGCGGAACTTCAGGCCAACAGCCAGGGCAGAGGCGACACCGGCCACGACGCCGAGGCCGAGGGCACCGACAGGGCTGACGTTGGCGCAGGCCGGGGTGATGGCCACCAGGCCGGCGACCACGCCGGAAGCGGCACCAAGGGAGGTGGGGTGTCCGTCGCGGATGCGTTCAGTGACGAGCCAGCCGAGCATCGCCGCTGCGGGAGCCGCGAGCGTGTTGACCCAGATGACGCCACCCTGTTCAGCAGAGGAGGCAAGGCCGCCGTTGAAGCCGAACCAGCCGAACCACAGGATGGCTGCTCCGAGCATCACGAACGGGATGTTGTGCGGGCGGTGGTTGGGGTCCTTGCCGAAGCCCTTGCGGTTGCCGATGATCAGGACGAGGATCAGGGCCGCCACACCGGCGTTGATGTGGACGACGGTGCCGCCGGCGAAGTCGATGGCCGGGCCGAGGGCCTGGCCAATCGCGCCTTCCTCACCGAAGAGGCCGCCACCCCACACCATGTAGGCGAGCGGGCAGTACACGAGGGTCACCCACACGGGCACGAACACGGACCAGGCGCCGAACTTGGCGCGGTCAGCGATCGCACCGCTGATCAGGGCCACAGTGATGATGGCAAAGGTGGCACCGTAGCCGACAAGGATAAGGCCGTCCGGCGTGTCTGCCGTGTTGACTCCCTCGAGACCAAAGCTGGTGAACGGGTTGCCGACGATCTGCAGGAAGCCATCACCGCCCGTCATGGAGTAGCCCCACAGTACCCACACAACGCTCACGATGCCGATGGAGATGAAGCTCATCATCATCATGTTCAGTGCTGCCTTGGCACGGGTCATGCCGCCGTAGAAAAATGCCAGGCCCGGTGTCATAAACAGCACAAGTGCTGCCGCCACCATGAGCCAAACGTGACCTGCGGTAAGTTCCATGGTGCACGTCCTCTCTCATCGAATGTTGCGGAATGCTCCGCCTGCCAACGCCTTTTTGCGTCCTGTAAAAATTGTGTCGGCGGCGTGTTTCGCCCGGAGAGGATTTAGATTGCCGCTCTGTTACAAGAACCTCTAGGAAGTAAATGGTGCATATCCGGGTTGTTACGGTTGTGTTTCACCACTCCCGCCGGACCCCGGCCGCATTCTCTGCAAGGAACTCCGCTTCATGACTGCAGCACCCCGCGTGAGCGGCGCCACATCAAGGATTTTGGCGCGCCTTCGGCCGCGACGGGACAAGCTCCCGCGCGACATCAAGGTGATGCTCGTCGCCGCGTTCCTGATCGCGCTTGGATTCGGGCTTGTTGCGCCCGTATTGCCGCAATTCGCCACAACCTTTGGCGTGGGAAACACCGAGGCGGCGGTGATCGTGGCGATTTTTGCCTTCATGCGGCTCATTTTTGCTCCGGCAGGCGGAACCCTGATCGGCCGGCTGGGCGAACGGCCCGTTTACGTGGCGGGCCTGCTGATTGTGGCCGGGTCCACGGCGGCGTGCGCCTTTGCCCAGGACTACTGGCAGCTGCTGCTTTTCCGTGGACTGGGCGGTGCCGGTTCCGTGATGTTTACCGTCGCATCCATGGCTCTGGTGGTCAGGCTGGCGCCCCCGGAGAGCCGGGGCAGGGTGTCCGGCGCCTATGCGTCAGCGTTCCTGATCGGCAACGTCTGCGGTCCGATCGTGGGCGGCCTTTTGGCCGGTTTCGGGCTGCGGATCCCATTCCTGGCCTACGCCGGCGCCCTGGTGATCGCCGCAATCGTGGTGCAGACCCAGTTGAGCCACCAGCGCCGCGGGTCCCGGGAGTCCCGGGACAAGGCGCCGGACATGCGCTTCGGGGAGGCGCTGGGGACCGGAGCCTACCGGTCAGCCCTGTTTTCCAGCTTCGCCAACGGGTGGGCCACCTTTGGAGTCCGCATGGCCACCGTTCCGCTGTTTGCTGCCGCTGCGTTCGGCTCCGGCCCCGAAGCGGCGGGGCTGGCACTGGCGGTCTTTGCCGCCGGTAACGCCGCCGCCCTGACGTTTTCCGGTCGCCTGGCCGACAGCTTGGGACGCAAACCCATGATGATCTGGGGCCTGCTGGTGGCCGGTCTCGCCACCGCCGGCATCGGCTTCACGTCAGACCTCGGCTGGTTCCTGGCCGCTTCAGCGGTTGCCGGCATCGGCTCCGGGCTGTTTGGCCCTGCCCAGCAGGCCGCCGTCGCCGACGTGATCGGCAACGGGCGGTCCGGCGGGAAGGTGCTGGCCGTCTACCAGATGACGTCCGACGTCGGCGCGATTGTTGGGCCCGTCCTGGCGGGCGTGCTTGCCGACCGGCTGGGCTTCGGCTGGGCCTTCGGTGTCACCGGCGGCATCATGCTGGTGGCCGCGTTCACCTGGCTCGCCACCCGGGAGACCCTCCAGTCAGCCAGGCCCTAGGAACCGGCCGTCCGCTGGACGGATCCGCAGCTCAGTTCAGCAGCGCGTCCACAAAGCCCTCGGCCTCGAACGGGGCAAGATCGTCCGCGCCCTCGCCCAGGCCGATCAGCTTCACCGGAACGCCGAGGCTCTTCTGGATGGCAACGACGATTCCACCCTTGGCCGTCCCGTCCAGCTTGGTCAGGACGATGCCGGTGATGTTGACAACCTCGGAGAATACCCGTGCCTGGTTCAGGCCGTTCTGGCCGGTGGTGGCGTCCAGGACGAGCAGCACCTCATCAACTTCGGCAAGCTTTTCGATGACGCGCTTGACCTTGCCGAGCTCGTCCATCAGGCCGACCTTGTTCTGCAGGCGTCCGGCGGTGTCGATCATCACGACGTCCACTTCCTGGTCAATGCCTGCCTTGACGGCTTCGTAGGCCACTGAGGCGGGGTCGGCGCCGTCAATGTCGGACTTGACGGTGGGGACGCCAACACGCTGGCCCCACGTGGCAAGCTGTTCGGCGGCTGCGGCGCGGAAGGTATCGGCGGCGCCCAGCAGGACGTCCTTGTCTTCGGCCACCAGCACGCGTGCCAGTTTGCCCACGGTGGTGGTTTTACCCACACCGTTTACGCCCACCACCATCATGACGGCGGGCTTGTCGGCGTGGCGCTGGACATTGAGGCTGCGGTCCATGGTGGGGTCCACCAGCTTGATGAGCTCCTCGCGGAGCAGTTTCTTGACGTCCTCCGGGGTCCGGGTGCCCAGTACCTTGACCCGCTCGCGCAGGGCATCCACCAGCTGCATGGTGGGCTCGGTGCCAAGGTCTGCCAGAAGGAGGGTTTCCTCTACTTCGTCCCAGACGTCCTCGTCGATTTTGTCGCTGGAGAGCAGCGCCAGCAGGCCTTTGCCCATGATGTTGTTGGAGCGGACCAGCCGCTCCCGCAGGCGCATGAGCCGGCCCGCCACGGGCAGCGGGGTTTCCACCGGAATGACTTCCAGCCCGGCGGCGGTGTCGGGAACAGTCGTGGCGTCCAGGTCATCGAGGGCAATTTCCTCCGGTGCCTTCCGGTCCGCAACCGTCGGGCCGTCAGCCACCATGGTGCTGCCGCCGGACTGGATTTCCGGATCGTTGGCGTCACGGGTGCCCGGGTACCTGGTGATGTTCTTCCGAGTCTTCAGCAGGACAGGAATCAGCCCGCCGATAACCGCCAGGGCAGCAACAATGGACAGGATAATGGGAAGGATGTCATTCACTCCCCTAGCTTCTCACAAACGGAACAGGCGTTTTGGGCGGCATAGGACGCTTGACCTGCCCCGACGCCCCCGGGATCCCGTGCCTATACCTCGGCGCCGAGCCGCTGGCTGATCACGGTGGAAACGCCGTCACCCCGCATTGTGACGCCGTAGAGGGCGTCCGCCACTTCCATGGTGCGCTTCTGGTGGGTGATCACAATGAGCTGGCTGGATTCCCGCAATTCCTCGAAGATGGTGATAAGCCTGCCGAGGTTGGTGTCGTCCAGGGCGGCCTCCACCTCGTCCATTACATAGAACGGGGACGGCCGCGCCTTGAAGATCGCCACCAGCAGTGCCACTGCGGTCAGCGACCGTTCGCCGCCGGACAGCAGCGAGAGCCGTTTGATTTTCTTGCCGGCGGGGCGGGCCTCCACCTCGATGCCCGTGGTGAGCATGTCCGCGGGATCCGTGAGGACCAGCCGTCCCTCGCCGCCGGGAAAGAGCCGTTCGAAGACCCTGACGAACTGGGCCTGGGTGTCTTCGAAGGCTTCCGTGAAGACCCGCTGGACCCTGTCGTCCACTTCCTTGATGATGTCCAGCAGGTCCTTGCGGCTGGCTTTGAGGTCCTCAAGCTGTGTGCTGAGGAACTGGTGCCGCTCTTCCAGCGCGGCGAACTCCTCCAGCGCCAGGGGGTTCACCTTGCCGAGGCTGGCAAGATCCCGCTCGGCTTTCCGCAGGCGCTTCTCCTGCTCCGGGCGGTCGTAGGGCTTGCCCTCCCTGATCTCCTCCCCGCCGGCATCAACGGGCGCGCGAAGGGCGGCCCATTTGTCGGCGCTTTCGTCCGCGGGAACCGGAACAGGCACGTGAGGCCCGAACTCGTCCACCAGGGCGTCGGGGGTGATCCCCAGTTCATCAATGGAGCGCGTCTCCAGCGCCTCGATCCGTGCGCGCTGTTGGGCACGGGCCAGCTCGTCCCGGTGCACGTTGTCCGTAAGGTCGGAAAGCTCCCGGGCCAGCGCCTCATTCGCGTTCCGGATTTCCTTCAGCCCCCGGTCCCGCAGCTCACGGTTCTCCTCGGCGAGGTCCCGCTCGTGCCGTGCAAGGTCAACGGAGATGTCCACGTGGCGGAGTGCGAGGCCTACGGCTGCCGAAACTGCCGCTGCGCGCCGGGCCTGGATGCGACGGCGGCGGGCCCGTTCGGCTGCTTCCTCGCGGGCCCGGTGTTCCGTGGCGGCAGCACGTTCCAGCGATGCTACGCGGTTGCGGGTGGCAGAGAGCTGTTCCTCGGCGCTCCGCAGGGACAGCCGCGCCTCCACTTCGGCGGCGCGGGCCTGGGACGCCGTCCGGGCCAAAGCGTCCCGGTGTTCAGTTGACGGCTCCTGCTCCAGGGGCACCTCCTGCGCCGCCGCCAGGCGGGCAGCGACGGCGGCGAGCGCTTCTTCCTCCGCCACAACGTTTGCCTCGGCACGGACCAACGAAGCCGCCAGCCTGTCACTTTCGCCGACGGCGCTGCGCAGCAGGGAGTTAAGGTGGCCGAGGCGTTCCGCCACTGCCGCGAGCCTCGCGTCGGACTCGTGGAGCTTGTCCAGGGCCGCGTCGGCCCGTTCCTGCGCCTCGGCGCGCCTGGCTTCAGCGCCTGCCAGGGCGAACCTGTTTTGTTCCATCGCGGTGGTCACCGCCGAAAGCTGTCTGTCGGCGTCGTCCACGGCGGCCTGGACTTCAAGCAGTGACGGCGCCTTGGCCGAGCCTCCCGTGACTGACAGCGCCGTGAAAATGTCCCCTGCGCGGGTAACGGCCGTGAGGCCAGGCTGCGCCGCCACCAGTGCGGCGGCGCCTTCAATGTCGGGAACGACGGCGGTACGGGACAGCAGGTGCCTGACCAGTGCCAGGGACCTGCCGTCGCCGGACACCAAGGCCGCGGCCCATTGGGCGTCCCCGTGCAGGTCAGGCAGGGTTGTGTCCTGCAGGTCAACGCCCGCCGCGGAAGCGATGAGGACGGACGCCCGGCCGGCGTCGTCGTCCTTGAGCCGCTGCAGTACCTCGGCGGCCGTGGACGGGTCCTGTACAACAATCGCCTCCGATGCCTCCCCCAGGGCGGCGGCAACCGCGGTTTCGAATCCGGACTCCACCGTGAGTTCCGCGGCGAGGCTTGCGTGCACGCCGGGGATTCCGGACTGCAGGACGTGCCTGGCGCCGTCCTTGCGGTCCAGCCCAAGCTTTAACGCATCCCGGCGGGCTGCCAGGGCGTCACGCTTGCGGATCCCCTCGTTGATGGCTGCCTTCAGGTCGGAGATTTCGCTGAGGACGCCGTCCAGGGCAGCACTTGCGGCCTCGTAGTCGGCATCGAGCGATTCCTCGCCCTCTTCAACTCCTGCCACCTGGTTTTCCAGGGCTGTGAATTCGGCCTGTGCGCGGGCACGGCGCTCGGCACCGGCGGCCACCGATTCCCGCAGCCTGCCCAGCTCGGCCTGCGCGGATTCCACCCGCGACCTGGCCGCCGCCACTTGTCCTGCCAGGCGGGCCAGCCCCTCGCGCCGGTCCGCCACGGCCCGCAGTTCCGCGGTAAGCCGCTGATCTTCGGCATGGGCATCCCGTTCGGCCTGGACCTTTGCGGCCGTGGCGGATTCCAGGGCGTCCCGCCGGTCCAGGATGGACCGCTCGAGTTCGGCAAGCTCCTCGCGGACACGCGCGGCCTGGCGTTCCAGCTGTTCCGGATCCCGTCCCGGGGGTGGTGCGGAATCCACGGACCCGAGCAGGCGGCTGCGGTCCCCGGCGAGCGAGCCGAGGGAACGAAGCCGCTCCCTCGCCGCGGACAACCGGTACCAGGTATCCCTGGCGGCGTTCAATACCGGCGTGGCCTCCGCCGCCAGCTGCTCAAGCGTTGCCTGCTGCCGGCGGCCCTCCTCCAACTCCTGGTTGACCACCGTCCGCCGGGCCTTGAGAGCCTCTTCGTCCGCCACATCCTGTTCCAGCGCAAGCTGCAGCTGGACAAGGTCGTCAGCCAGCAGCCGGGCGCGGGCGTCCCGGACGTCAAACTGGACGCGCTGGGCCCGGCGGGCCACCTCGGCCTGCTTGCCCAGCGGTGTGAGCTGGCGACGGATTTCGCCGGTGAGGTCGGAGAGGCGCTGGAGGTTGGCCTGCATCGCCTCGAGTTTGCGCACAGTCCGTTCCTTGCGCCGGCGGTGCTTGAGGATGCCGGCCGCTTCCTCGATGAAGCCCCGCCGGTCCTCAGGCGTGGCATGCAGGATGCGGTCCAGCTGTCCCTGCCCCACGATGACGTGCATTTCCCGGCCGAGGCCCGAATCGGACAGGAGTTCCTGGATGTCGAGCAGGCGGCAACCTGCGCCGTTGATGGCGTATTCGGACCCGCCCGTGCGGAACAGGGTCCTGGAGATGGTGACTTCGCTGTATTCGATCGGCAGGGCACCGTCGGTGTTGTCGATGGTCAGCGAAACGTGGGCCCTGCCCAGAGGCGGCCGGCCCGATGTGCCGGCGAAGATCACATCCTCCATCTTGCCGCCGCGGAGGGTTTTGGCGCCCTGCTCGCCCATCACCCAGGCCAGCGCGTCCACCACGTTCGACTTGCCGGAACCGTTCGGGCCGACTACGGCAGTGACGCCCGGCTCAAAGTCGAAGGTGGTGGCGGACGCAAAAGACTTGAACCCCCGGACGGTGAGGCTTTTGACGTGCAAGGCGTTTCGGATCTCCTGAGTGGCTGTAGCGGCTGCTTTCGCAGACCCTAAATCTACTTCGTCTCCGGCCAAAATACGGGATTCCCACGGCTTCCGCCCTGCACTCCGGCGGCCCGGTTCCCGTCGTTCACCGGACCACCGCCAGGGATCGCGTCCGTACTTACGGGGTGGCTACCAGTGTCCGTTGCGGGGACGGGGCTGGCAGACCGGGCAGGTGTGCGATGAGCGGTTCATGAACTGCTCACGGCGGATCGTGGCGTGGATTCCGGCGGCCGCGCAGCGCTTGCAGGGCTCGCCTTCGCGGCCGTAGGCGTTGAGGGACCTGTCAAAGTATCCGGAGGCCCCGTTGACGTTCACGTAGAGGGAGTCGAAGCTGGTGCCGCCTGCTGCAAGTGCATCGAGCATCACCTCGCGGGCGCTGCTGACCACTCTTTCGGCTTCACCCCTGCGCAGTGTCTCGGTGGGCCGGGCGTAGTGCAGCCGCGCACGCCACAGTGCCTCGTCCGCGTAGATATTACCGATGCCGGACACCAGGCCCTGGTCCAGGAGAGCGCGTTTGAGCCCCGTTTTGCGCTTCCGCAGCCGGCGGTAGAAGAGGTCGAAGGAGAAGGCCGGATCCAGTGGGTCCCGGGCAATATGCGAGGCCTCTTCCGCAATCAGCGGGAGGGGCGATTCAGCCAGGCCGCCCGGGCCGCCGTCGTCCGTGGGCACCATGGCCGTGACAAAGAGGCCTCCAAAAATCCGCTGGTCCACGAACCGCAGTTCTTCCGGCATCCCGTCACGGGCGCTGAGCCGGAACCGCACTTTGAGATGCTTTTCGTCCGGGACCTGGCTGTCCTGCATCAGGAGCTGGCCGCTCATGCCCAGATGCGCCATCAGCGCGACAGCGGGCCGCACGAACGCGTCGGGGGTAGGTGCCTCCTGTGCGTGGGAGTTGTCCGAAAGCGGCAGCCAGAGGAATTTGCCCCGGCGTACAACGTCGGTCACCGTGCTGCCTTCGAGGTTGCCGATGAAATCCTTGACCCCGAGGGAGTGGCGGCGGACTGACCGCGGGTCCAGTACATCAACGGCCTCGATGCTCCGGCCGCGGACCCAGCTCACCAGGCCGCGGCGGACCACTTCCACCTCGGGGAGTTCCGGCACGGCGCCTACTTGGCTGCTACGGAACCGGTGGACTTGCCGGATGCGTCGGAAGGACCTGTTCCGGAAAGGACGCGCCAGGCATCGGCTGCGGCTTCCTGCTCGGCTTCCTTCTTGGAGTGTCCGGAGCCCTTGCCGCAGGGCTTGCCACCGATGTTCAGGACTGCCGTGAAAGTCCGGGCATGGTCCGGACCCGCACCGTCCACAGCGTAGTGGATGGTGCCCAGCTGGCGGCTGGCGGCAAGCTCCTGGATGCTGGTTTTCCAGTCTGTCCCCGCACCGAGCACGGCCGCGTCCTTCAGCAGGGGCCCGATGAGCCTCATGACCAGCTGGCGGGCGGTCTCGATATCGTTTGACACATAGGTGGCACCGATCAGCGCCTCCATGGTGTCGGCCAGGATGGACGCCTTGTTCTTGCCTTCGGTGAGCTTCTCGCCCTGCCCAAGGTAGATGTAGTCGCCAATTCCGAGGCTGCGTCCGATGTTTGCCAGCGCGCGTGTGCTGACCACGGCTGAGCGGCGCTTTGCCAGGTCTCCCTCGGGAAGGTCCGGGTTGTCCCGGTAGAGGGCATCAGTAACGGAGAAACCCAGGATGGAGTCGCCGAGGAATTCCAGCCGCTCATTCGTGGGAATGCCGCCGTTTTCGTAGGCGTACGAACGGTGTGTGAGCGCAAGACGAAGCGTCCCGGCGTCAATAGTGACACCGAGACGCTTCAGAAGCTCTTCAGTTGAAGACATCAGGTCAGCCTTAGTGGCCGATTAGACGTCAGCGACCTTGCGGCCCTTGTACTCAAGGAACAGCGCAGTGCCAGCAGAGTCGGTAACGACCTTAGCCTGGTGCGGCAGGCTGTAAGTAACCTGGCCGTTCTCAACGGTCTTCACCAGGTGGGGGGCGGTCGCCTTCCACTGCGAGCGGCGGGCGCGGGTATTCGAGCGAGACATTTTCCGCTTGGGAACAGCCACGGCTAACTCATTTCTCTCTAGACAAACACGTACAAATCAATTTTGCCGGTCAGGCTTAGCCATATCAGCTAGGGCAGCCCAGCGAGGATCCAAGACCTCGTGGTGGTGCCCCGGCTCGTCTTCCAGGCGAACTCCACATTCGGAGCAAAGACCCTGGCAGTCTTCCCGGCACACCGGCTGGAACGGCAGGTTGGTGACAACCGCGTCCCGCAACACCGGTTCAAGATCGATTACATCGTGCTCGACTCGACGTTGCTCTTCATCATCTTCTTCGTCCGAAAGCTCAACACCTTCATAGAAGAAAAGTTCTTGCACATTGACCTCAAGGTCATACGCAAGGGGATCCAGGCATCGACCGCACTCACCGGTTACTTCCGTGAGGACGGTTCCTGATACCAGAATTCCTTCGTGTACGGCCTCAAGCCTCAGATCCAGCTCGACATCCGAGCCTTCCTGAACACCAATGAGCGCCACACCAAGGTCACTTGGTGCGGGTACATGTTCCTTCAGTGTCCGCATGCTTCCCGGGCTGCGCCCGAGGTCCTTGACGTCGAACGCCAAGGGCGAACCAGCATCTCTTTTAATGAGAACTCCTGTTGAACATATGACCGACGTACCATCTTAGCCTGAAGAGTCACGGGGACTCAAACCGGCGGCCGGCGGCGCCGAAGTACCGGACCAGCCTACCGCCTCGGCAGCTGATCCTGTGCAGGCTCGCCAGTCAGCATCCTCCGTTGGACGGATCTTGGGACGTACTCAGACACGCTGCCGCCAAGGGCTGCCACCTCTTTGATCAGGGTGGAGGACAGGTGGACATAGTGGGCCTCGGCCGGCAGGAAGACTGTTTCCACGCCGCTCAGCTGCCGGTTCATGGTGGCCATGGGCAGCTCGTAGTCGAAATCCGAGGACGACCGAAGCCCCTTGACGATGGCCGACACACCGCGCTGGCGGCAATATTCGGCCAGCAGGCCCTCCCCCACCGGCTCAACCACGATGCCTTTGAGCGAAGCGAGGGTCTCGCGTGCCATCTCCAGCCGCTCGTCCAGGGTGAACCTGTACTTTTTGGCGTAATTGGTGGAAATCGCGACGATGACTTCGTCAAAGAGTCCGGCCGCCCGTGCAATGACTTCAAGATGGCCGTTGTGGATGGGGTCGAAGGATCCTGGGCAGACAGCTCGTCTCATGCTCCGAACCTACCCCATGAAAAGCCCGGGATACCATGACTGGATGCATCCTCCACGGGAACTTTCCCCGTCCCTGGCTCCTGCTCCCTGGCAGCGCGCCGCGCTGGGCGCCAACCTCCTGGCACCCGACGGCAGCCTGGGTGTCACCATCTTCGAAGAGATGACCGGTTTGGCCCTCCGGACCGGCGCCATCAACCTCGGCCAGGGCTTTCCCGACGAGGACGGGCCGCTGGAGATCCGGGAGGCAGCCCGTGCCGCGATTTCTGCCGGAGCAAACCAGTACGCGCCCGGCAAGGGCCTCCCGCAACTGCGCGAAGCCGTCGCCGCGCACCAGGAGCGCTTTTACGGGCTCACGATCAACCCGGACACAGAGGTCATCGTCACCACCGGCGCCACGGAAGGTATCGCAGCAGCCCTTCTCGCGTTTGCCGGTCCCGGCGACGAGGTGCTGACCTTTGAACCCTTCTACGATTCCTACGGAGCGGTGATCGGCCTCGCCGGCGCCACCCACGTGACGGCGCCGCTGCTTGCCCCGGATTTCCAGCCGGACATGGCAGCCCTTGAGGCTGCCTTCAGCGAACGGACCCGCGTGGTGCTGCTGAACAATCCGCACAACCCGACCGGTGCGGTCTTTCCCCGGAGCGTGCTTCAGCGCGTGGTGGACCTCGCCCGGAAACACGGCAGCATCATCATCACCGATGAAGTCTATGAACACCTCACGTTCGGTGTTTCCCATCTGCCGGTGGCATGCCTGCCTGGCGCAGCGGAGCGGACAATCACCATCTCATCCGCCGGAAAGACCTTTTCCCTCACCGGCTGGAAAATCGGCTGGCTCTCAGGTCCCGCGGAGCTCGTTGCTGCTGCCCGCACCGTGAAGCAATTCCTCACCTACAGCTCCGGGACGCCGTTCCAGGCAGCCATCGCTGCGGGGCTGGCACTGCCAGACGCTTTTTACACGGGCATCGCCGCGGACCTGGAGCATAAGCGCAACATCCTCCGCCAGGGACTGGCCGCCGCCGGGTTTGATGTGTTTTCCCCGCAGGGTACCTACTTCATCAATGTGGACACCGCCCCTCTGGGCATCGAAGACTCCGTTGACCTGGCCAGGCGGCTTCCGGCCCTGGTTGGCGTGGCCGCAATCCCGGTCCCGGTGTTCTGCCATCCGGAGGGCGCCGCCAGGACGCGCAGCCTGCTCCGTTTCGCCTTCTGCAAAAGGACCGAAGTTCTTGAAGAGGCCGCGGAACGGCTTGCCACGCTCAGCGGAAGGCTCTGATGGCCGCCAGGAGCCAGGGGCAGGCGGCACGGTTCCTGCAGACCACGGGCCAGCATGCCTCCATCGAACCGGACGCGTTCACCGAGGGCAGCTATGTGCTCAGCATTGGCGGTTTGGAGCAGTCGCACGTAAATCTTTCCCACCCCGAAGAGATCTTTTACGAATACCTCCGGCGGATCGGGCATCTGGTGGACCTCGCAGCGCCTCCCGGAGTCCCTGTGAAGGCACTCCATCTCGGGGCAGGGGCGCTGACGCTGGCGCGCTACATCCAGGCGACCCGGCCTGGGTCGCAGCAGTACGCAGTGGAGCTGGAGCGTGAGCTGCTGGACTTTGTCCTGCGCCAGCTTCCGCTTCCGGAGGGAACGGACCTGCGGACCATCACGGGCGACGCCCGGGAGGCACTCGGTGAGCTCGACCCCGGCCTGATGTTCGACGTCGTGATCCTGGACATCTTTTCCGGGCCCGAGGCCCCGGCCCATATTGCCAGTGCGGAGTTCTACCGGGAGGTGCGGGCACGGCTTGGCCCGCGGGGCGTGCTGGTGGTCAATGTGGGCGACGAGCCGGGCCTGACGCTGGTCCGCAGCCAGGTGGCGGCGATGCGGCAGGCGATGGCTGATGTGGCCGCCTTTGCCGAAGCAGGGATGTTCCAGGGACGCTATCCGGGCAATATCATCCTGGCCGGAACGCAGGTGCCGTGGCCGGAGGAGTGGTCGGCGGAACTCGCCGCCCGCGGCCCGCACCCGGCAAAAGTGCTGGCAGGAGTGGATTTGGACCCGCTGGCGGGATAACCGTGTGGAATGTGGCCCGGCCGGGGTGGCTCCCCCGGCCGGGGCTAGTACCCGGATCCTTCCGGTTCTGCCACCGCCGGAACGTCATCGCTGTCGATGGCGTCGGGGACGAAGGGCTCCGCGAACCACAGCCTGGTTTCGCCGTATTTCTTTTCCGCGAACCGTGCCAGGGCGCCGGGCCATTGCGGTTCAGGGGAACGGGACGAGCGTTCCACCACCACCACCGCCGCCGGTGCCAGGTGGGCGGAAAGCTTCTGGAGGACGGCGGCCAGCGCCTCCTCCTCCAGCGGATACGGCGGGTCGACGAATACGAGGTCCCAGGTGTCGTCGGGCGCCGCGCGGTCCAGGAACGGCTCGACCTTGGAACGGTGCACCGTGACGGCTTTGCGGCCGAGGACGCCATTGATGAGGTCGGCGTTCCGCTGGCAGACAGCGCTGGCCTTGGCGTCAGACTCCACGAGTTCCACCGTCCGGGCTCCACGGCTGCCGCTCTCCACCCCCAGCGAACCCGACCCGGCGTAGAGATCGAGCACGCGGGCGCCTGCGACGACGTCAAAGGCGTCAAGGCGGGAGAAAAGGGCCTCCTTTACCCGGTCGGTAGTGGGCCGCGTCAGGGAGCCC
>NZ_JARHXQ010000112.1:0-5044 GCF_029222765.1 Arthrobacter sp. Cr_A7
CCCGGCGCGGGGTACGCGCCGGGGCCTCGTCTGTCCCGGTTGCAAGAGTCCCGCTGGCCAGAGTCCCGTTGGCAAGAGTGGTCATGCAAGGGCCCGTTCCCGGAGGCGGGTAATGGTCCCGGTGCTTAGCCCGACGGCGCGGAGGGGAGCCAGTGCGTCTCCGTGGCGTTCCCGGAGCCTGGCGAGCATCGTCAGCATCGAGATGTCCATGGGTTCGTCGGAGAAGGTCACCGCCGTCATCGCGTCCAGGTCGAAACCGAGGCGGGCCATCAGCGCACCCATGGTGGGCCGCAGGCGCTGCAGGATGGCGGCCATGTTGGGGTGGGTGCGGGCGTAGTCGGCGACGATGGCGTCATCGCCGGCACCCAGTGCCAGCAGCAGCGCCGCGGCCAGGACGCCCGTCCGGTCCCTGCCTGCGGCGCAGTGGAAGGCGGTGGCCCCGGGGGCAAGGGCGATGATTCCCAGGGCGCTGGCGAGCTGCGGCGCTGCGGTTTCCACCATCCGGGCGTACATCTCGCCCATGGCGACGTGCTCGATCACTGGAGTGCCGCCGTCGGGCATTCCCGCTGTGATGCTTTCCATCAGGGGCAGGTGGTGGTAGGCCACCGCATAGTTGGCGAGTGGGCCCCGGCCCGTGAGCGCGGCCTCGTCGGCGGTGCGCAGGTCGATAACGGCGGCGAGCCCGTTGTCCACGAGCAGGCGTGCGTCCCCGTCCGTGATGACGGAGAGGTCGTCGGCGCGCAGGGCCAGGCCCTCCCGCAGGACGCCGCCCTCGATGGGGATGCCGCCGAGGTCCCGGAGGTTGACCGGAGCGCTGAGCTCGATGTCGATGATGGGTGCTGTCATGTGATTCTCCTTCGGATGAGTGCGCTGCCCTGGTCGATGACCGTGACGAGCGCGATGATGCAGATGATGATGGCGCTGAGGTGTCCGTAGTCGTACATCCGCATTGCCGTGGTGAGTTCGAGGCCAATGCCGCCGGCACCCACGAGGCCCAGGATGGTGGCTCCGCGAACATTGCCCTCGAACAGCAGGAGCGTGTACGAGACCAGCAGCGGTGCTGCCTGCGGGACGATGCCGTAGTGGATGACCTGGCGCTTCGACGCGCCCACCGCCTCCATGGCGGTGACCGGCCCGCGGTCCACCGACTCCATCGCCTCGGCGAAGATCTTGCCAATCGAGCCGAGGGAGCCAAGTGTCATGGCGAGGATTCCGGCGAACGGTCCCAGGCCGACGGCGGAGACGAACATGAGGGCGAACACCAGGTCGGGCACCGAGCGGATGATGTTCATGAGCCAGCGCGCCGGATAGTAGAGCCAGGGCGGGGCGATGTTGGACGCCGCGGTAAAGGCGACCAGCAGCGAGAGGACCGCGCCGAGCACGGTTCCGACGATGGCCATTTGCAGCGTTTCAACCAGCAGCGCAGCGATGGTGCCGAATTTGGAAAAGTCGGGCGGGAAGAGCCGCGACAGGAATTCGCCCATGTTGGCCGTTCCTTCGCCGAGTTTGGCGAAGTTGAATTCGGCGCCCCAGAAGGACCAGGCCAGCACGATGAGCGCCAGCGGAATGCCCGTAAGGAACCGTGCGCGGGGCACCCGGAATGCACGCTCGAGGTGCAGCCGTTCTGCCGGGTCCAGGGGCGGGACCGCTGATGAGGCTCCGCGGGCGGCCATGGCTTCAGAGGTGGTGGTCAACGGGCTCTCCTTCGTCGTCGTAGAGCGATGACAGCTTGTGGGCCTCAAGCCCGGGGGTGGGCGCGGAGATGAGCATCCGGCCCTGCCGGAGCCCCAGGATGCGGTCGCTGTAATCGAGGGCGAGGGGAAGGACGTGGAGGCTTACGAGAACCGGGATGCCGTCTTCCGTGGCGATTTCACGCAGCAGGCCCAGCACGGAGCCCGCGAGTTTCGGGTCGAGGGAAGCCACCGGCTCGTCGGCCAGAATGACGCGGGGCTGCTGCATCAGCGCCCGGGCGATGGCCACGCGCTGCTGCTGGCCGCCGCTCAACGAACGGGCAGGCTCCTTCGCCTTATGCGCGATGCCTACCCGGTCCAGGTAATGCATGGCCAGGCGGCGGTGCGCGCTGCTGAACCCGCCCACGAGGTTGCCGGGTCCGGCGTTGTGCAGGGCACCGGTGAGGACGTTCGTGAGGACGCTCAGGCGCGGAATCAGGTTGAACTGCTGAAAGACCTGCCCGACGTCGGAGCGCAGCTTCCGCAGGTCGCCGCGTCGAAGGTTCGTGGCGTCATAGCCGGCCACCCTGGCGGTTCCCGCCGTGATCGGCGCGAAGCCGGTGAGGCTCTTCATGAGGGTGGACTTGCCGGAGCCCGAGGCGCCCAGGAGGGCCACCATTTCGCCCGGGCGGACGTCCAGGTCGACGCCGTCCAGCACCGGCTGGTCGCCGTAGGCCACCGTGAGGTTCCGGACCGAGATGAGCGGGAGTGCCTGCAGCAGTTGTGCCTCGGGAGTACAGGCTGCTGCGGAGAGGGTGGCGTTCATCAGCCCAGGTCCTCAAGCTTCACATCGGCCACCGCGGCGATCTCGGCGAAGGAGTCGAAGATGGCCGGTTCCGGATCCATGACTTCCTCGAGGCCGATGAAGCCCTTGCCGAGTGCACCCAGCGCCTCGGCGTTGTTCTCCGAGAGCACCTTGGGCAGCGCCTCCTGCAGCTGCAATCGCGTCTCGCTGTCCAACGACTGGCGGGCAAGCACGCTGCCCATGACGTCCATTGCGGGGCTCTTGCCAATGCCGCGCCACTCACCCTCCGCGAAGGGGAACATGGGTGCGCCGAGCTCGGTGAGCATGACGGCGGTGCACGCGGCGTCCACCTGGCCCTGCTTCAGCGCGGCGAAGCTGCCCTCGTGGCCGCCGGCAAAGATGGCCTCGTAATCCTGGCCCTTCTTCAGTCCTGCCTCGTGCAGCATGTAGACCGGCATGAAATAGCCGGAACTCGACGCCTGGTCTGCGAAGGCGACGGTCTTGCCCCGCAGGTCTTCAAGCTTCTGGACCGGGGAACCGTCCAGCACCACGCAGGTGGAGACGGGGTCGTCGCTGCCGGCCCACGCCATCAGGGAGTCGACCTCGCCAGTGTTCACAGCCAGGGCCGACGGGAAACCGCTCATGATGCCGATGTCCACGTGGTCGCCACGGATGGCTTCCACAACGCTGAGGTAGTCGGGAACGTCCGTGACCTCCACCTCGCGGCCGGTTTCGGCCTCCAGCAGTTCCGCGAAAGCCTCGATGGGGTTCGCCTGGGTGGGGTCGTCGCCGAGGGGAACGGTGGCGATGGTAATCGGGGCGCTTGCAGGGTCCGCAGGCTTGGAAGCGGCTGCCTGGCAGCCCGTAAGTACAAGGAGGGTGCTGACAGCCAGGATGCCAAGGGCAGGAGGAGTGGGATAACGCATGATGTCCTTCGCGGAAGATGAGGGGGATTATCGAGAACACCGATATCCAAACTCCGCCAGACAACGGGAAATTACGAGAACGCCGTACTGCAAAAGAAACGGCAGGTTAACAATGGGAGGCGAAAAGTAGTAAGTACCCTTGCGATTAAAGCTAAGCATGCTTACGGTGGTGGCATTCATTCACCTGAGCAGGACCTTCGGTGAGAGCAAACCAGCGAAACGAGGAAATGGCCCATGTACTTGCATACCCAGCTTCTGATCAATGAAATTGCCGCCGACGAGCCGGATCCGGCTGCAGCCAACGCCCTGCAGGAAGGACTGGGCGGCCAGTTCGGCGAGATGCGCACCATGATGCAGTACCTCTTCCAGAGCATGAACTTCCGTGGCGACCCTTCGTCCAAGCCCTACAAGGACCTCCTGCAGGGCGTGGGAACCGAGGAGATCAGCCACGTTGAACTGATCGGCACCACCATTTCGCAGCTCCTGGACGGATCCCCGCGCTACCAGGGCAAAAAGACCGACCCCGTGGACGAGCCCGGCGCCAAGGGTGCCACGCCCCTCAAGATCGCGCTCGACACCAGCAACATCCACCACTACCTGGTGGGCGCCCAGGGTGCCCTGCCCGTGGATGCGGCGGGCAACCCGTGGAGCGGCTCCTACGTCTACAACAGCGGCAACCTGGTGCTGGACCTGCTCTACAACCTGATGCTCGAATCCACCGGCCGTCTGCAGAAGTGCCGTATCTACGAGATGACGGACAACAAGACGGCGCGTTCCACCATCGCCTACCTCATTGTCCGGGACCAGGCCCACGAGAACGCCTTCGCGAAGGCGCTGGAAAGCCTGGGCGTGAACTGGGGCAAGGTCCTGCCCATCCCCAAGACCAACGCCGAACAGTTCCCCGAGGTGAAGAAGCTTCTGGACACGGGGCTGCAGAGCATCCAGTACACCTTTGGCGCGGACAACCTCAGCCAGGCGGGCAAGCTGTTCCGCGGGGCGTCACCCTCGAACGACGGCACCGAGCTGACCACCGAGGTCATGCCCGAAGGTTTCCCCATGACCATGTCGCCGGAGCGGAAAGAGGAGTTTGCCCCCGGCCTGGACCCCGAACTGCTGGCCCTCATCCAGGCCACGGCCGAGGTGGAACTGGCGGAAGCCAACAACCCCAAAGAGCCGAAGTAATCGGCCCGAAAATCCGGGGTTCTTTCCCGGTGCCGCAGGCGTAAGATTCTGCCCGTAGGAGGTGGCCACATGAGCCTTAAAATGAACACAGCCACAACCATCCTGCCAGTCGATGACCCCGCCCGCGCCCACAGGTTCTATACGGAAAAGCTCGGACTCCCGCACTGCGGCACGGCTGACGATGGCAGCGAACTACTCGGCAGCAACGGCGGCCCCATGCTGCAGTTGATGCATGTCTCGGACGGCAAACACTCCGAGCACACCGCCCTGAGCTTCGAAGTGACGGACATCGAGAAGACGGTGCGGGACATGGAATCGATGGGGGTGCAGTTCCAGGACTACGACCTGCCGAACCTCAAGACCGAAAACCATATCTGCACCAGGGACTCGGAGAAGTCTGCCTGGTTCATGGACACCGAGCACAACATCCTGTGCGTCCATGAAGGCCTGGGCAGCACCAT
>NZ_JARHXQ010000113.1:0-10734 GCF_029222765.1 Arthrobacter sp. Cr_A7
CCCGGGATGTGGAGGCGCCGCCCGTGGCAGGGGCTCTTTGACCCGCCTACCGGGCCGGGGAAAGAAGGCGTTCGACGGCGGCGATATCGCCGGGCGTTGTCCGGCAGCAGCCGCCGATGATGCGGGCACCAAAGGCCTGCCAGATTTTGGTTCCTTCAGAAAGGTCGGCCGGGTTCCCCTCCCCGGCGGCGCTCCCGGACGGTGTGGCGGGGCTCCAGGTCTTGGTGCCGGCATCGTAGGTTTCACCGGAGTTCGGGTAGGCGACCAGGGGTTTGTCGGTTGCCCCGCGCAGCGCTGTGAGCGCGGGGGTGACCAGGTGGAGCGGCACGCAGTTCACGCCGACCGCCGCAACCTGCGGCTGCGCGTCAAAGAGTTCAGCCACGGCCGCCAGGGGCGTTCCGTCGCTGATGTGTGCGCCATCCCGCAGCGAGAAGGAGAACCAGGATTCGACGTCGTATTCCTGCGTGAGTGCCAGCAGCGCCTTGGCCTCGGCATACGAGGGGAGCGTTTCACAGGCGAGGAAGTCCGCACCGGCCTCCACGAGTGCCGCGATCCGGGGGCGGTGGAAGTCCCGGAACTCCGCCGGCGTCAGGACGTAGTCGCCGCGATACTCGGAGCCGTCCGCCAGGTATGCGCCGTAGGGGCCAACAGAGCCGGCCACCAGCAAGGGCCCGGCATTAGGGTTGGCCGACAGGTGTTCGCGACGGGCCTCGTTGGCCAGCCGTACGGACAACGCCACGAGCTCCAGTGACTCCTGCTCTCCCATCCCCCGCTGGGCAAACCCTTGGGGCGTGGCCTGGTAGCTGGCGGTGGTGGCAATCCTGGCGCCGGCCGCGAAGTAGTCGCGGTGGACGTCCTGGATCAGGTGGGGCTGTTCGAGCAGGACCTTCGCTGACCACAGGGGATCGTCCAAATTGCAGCCGCGAGACTCAAGTTCGGTCGCCAAGGCGCCATCGGCGGGAACGTGCTCCCCGGAGTGCAGCAAGGACGACAGCGGCGCGGTTGAAGGCATAGTAGTCATAATACGCATTTTCATATGCTTGTAATGATTATTTCTTTCTGTCACGATGTCAGGCAACCGTCAGCCCGGCGGGAGGAAAGAGGACAGGTTCTTGGACGTTCAACTGCATCCGGTACGCAAGCTGCGCGTGCACTGGCCCATCAGCGGCACTACCTTTGCGCAGCTTGCCAAGGGGAAAGCGAGTGCCTTCCGCGATGATCCGGGCATCGCCCATCTGCTCCAGGCCCTGACGCAGTTCCGGGAGCTGGGCGATTTCGGCAACTACAAGCACGTGTTTGAGTCGGGCCTTGGCTTCGAGGGCTTCACCACAGCGGAGGGCGCCAACCCCACCCTGGGGCGCGTCGGCGAGCAGACTTTGTCGCCCACCTTCGTTTTCACCACGTACTTCGACGCATCCCTGGAGGACGCGGCCGTCGAGCGCTTTATGCGGCAGATCGTTGACATCCACCCGTGGGAGGTACCCGTGATTGAACTGACCGGACCTATCAGCGTCTCCAGCACGGCACTGGCACCGGCCACCGAAGGAAGTGCAGCATCATGACGGATTCCACCCTCACCACCTCGCTGTGGGAAGGCCTGCAGTCGGTCCTCTCGGGGAGGCGGTTCGTGGACCTGACGCACGCTTTCCACCCGGGCCAGCCCCACTTCGCCGCGTTCCCCGATGAGGAGCGGGAAGCCCTCTTCGACATGGAGCGGGGCGACGGGTTCACCGCCCACCGCTATTCGATCGTGGGCCAGTGGGGAACCCACGTGGACCCGCCTTCGCATTTCATCCGCGGCGGCAGGACGCTCGACGAGATCCCGGTGGAGGAGATGATCCTTCCGCTGGTGGTCCTTGACATTACCTCCAGGGTGGCGGGCAACCATGATGCCACCCCTACATTGGAGGACGTGCGGGACTGGGAAAGCCGGAACGGGGCCATCCCGGAGGGCAGCTTCGTGGCGTTGCGCACCGGCTGGAGCCACCGCTGGCCGGACGCCCAGGCCATGGCGAACCGGGATAAGGACGGGTTGAGCCACACGCCCGGCTGGTCCCTTGAGGTGCTGTCCTTCCTGATCAACGAGCGGTCCGTCGCGGCGGTAGGCCACGAGCAGACCGACACGGACCCGGGCGTCGCCACCTCCCGCCAGGACTTCAGCCTGGAAACTTACGTCCTGGAGCAGGACCGCTGGCAGATTGAGCTGCTGGCCAACCTGGACGGGCTGCCGGAAGCGGGCGCGGCGGTCGTCGCCAGCTGGCCCAAGCCCCAGGGCGGCAGCGGCTTTCCGGCGCGGGTGTTTGCCATCTGCTGAACCCGGCTGGCGGGCCGTCCTGTTTCCGCTCCGCCGAAGCCGAATCACCGCGCCTAGCGCCGCTGGTCCACGTCATCGCGCCGAAGTCGCCGGAACAGATCGAGGTCGCCGGAATGTTCCGGCGACCTGGCGGCATTCCGGCGATTCCGGTGATCCAGCGGATGGCTGGACCCGGAAAGTCGCTCCACTAGACTCAACTCCATGTC
This sequence comes from Arthrobacter sp. Cr_A7, assembly GCF_029222765.1. Taxonomy (NCBI): domain Bacteria; kingdom Bacillati; phylum Actinomycetota; class Actinomycetes; order Micrococcales; family Micrococcaceae; genus Arthrobacter; species Arthrobacter sp. Cr_A7. The sequence goes on from NZ_JARHXQ010000113.1 coordinate 2,521, forward strand.
AAAAACCTCCAGCATGGGCCGCGGAATCATGGCCGTTCTGGCTGTTGGTTCACGCCATGCGGCCGGACATGCCGGCGGAACGGTGGCTGACATCGCCGCCGGCCTCGGCAAGGACCGCAGCCAGGTGTCGCGTTATCTGCGTGGCGCGGAGCAGGAGGGCTTTCTTACCCGCACCAACCAGCGCACCTACAGCCTGGACTGGTCCGTCCTCACCGACGCGCAGCTGCTCACCGAGCGCCGTTTACAGTCCGACGGCGGCACCGCCTTGGACACGCTGGCCCGGCAAACCGATGAGGCGTGTTTCCTCGGGGTGCTCCATGGCGACAGCACGGTGACCATCGGCGAGAGCGTTCCGGCCAGCAGCAATCTGGTGGGCTCCTGGCTGGGCAGGGCCTACCCCGCCTACTGCAGCGACGCCGGGCAGGCGGTCCTGTGGGAGGCGTCGGAGGTAGAGGTGCGCACCGTCTTCGCGGATGTCGCCTTCGTGCAGCACGGCCCGAACACGCCCGCCGACGTAGACGACTTCCTGGCTCGGCGCGAGGCAGCCCGCGAGCGGGGTTACTCGATCGTGGATGAGGAGGCCGAACCGGGCCTCTACTCGCTGGCTGTCCCCATCCGGGACTTCAAAAGCGATGTGGTGGCGGCGCTCCAGATCGTGGGCATCAAGGACCGGCTGGAGCCGCGCCGGGAAGAATGCGTGGCCGCACTGGTGGCTCAAGGTGAGTGGCTTGAACGCAGGCTCGGGTACCAGCCGCAGGATTAGTTGGCGTTCTGAAAAGTCCCAAGCCGTTCCGCAGCGCGATGAAGCACTGCCGGGGCAGCTTCGCCGGGCCCGACGTCGGCCCGGCTACCCAGCACGCTGAGTGAGGCCAGGATGGCTCCGCCGGCGTCCCGGACGGGCACGGCGAGTTCCACTACCTCGTGCTCGAATTCTTCGTTCGCGGCAATGAATCCCGCGGCACGGTCCCGGACCATCAGGTCCCAGACTTCGCTGGTGGAGTGGGCGGCACCCGGGCCGCCGATGCCGATGTAGTTCACGTCGGCCAGCAGGGACTCGAGGGCTGGACGGTTAAAGTCCCACAGCAGCGCCCGCCCGGCACCCGTGCACCAGGCCGGGGTCACCATGCCCGGCTTCACGAAGCTTCCGGGAACGGCGTCGTTGCTGGAACTGCGCACCAAGATAACGCGGTATCCGTCGCGGACGGAGAGCCGTGCGCGGAGACCCAGGGCGGCCACCAGCGCCTCAAGTTCGGTCTTGGCTTCTCGGACCCAGCCGGTGTTGAGCGAGGCAGCGAGATTGAAGAAGCGCTGGCCGGTCCGGAACGGTCCGCGGTCCACGCGCTCCAGCAGCCCGAGATCGCATAGTTCCTGGGTCAGCCGGGAGACGCGGCTTTGTTCCATGTCCAGCTCGGCGGCCAACTGCGAAACGCCGAGCAGCTGACGGCCCCGCTTCTCCCGGTCCGCCACCAGCCGCACAATCCGGAGCCCCTGCGCCATCGACGACGCCTCAGCGGACGAATCCACGCTTATCTGCCCCTCCCGGCCGGTAACCTCCGCCCATTCTTCCACGCCTCCACTCCTCGAACGGCGAGGCGGAAAAGGCGTGGAAAGTACGACGGCGACCGTCCGGTAAGGTGTGCAACGCACCTACCCGATAGCCGCCGTCGTCCGCTTCCGCTACTTCACGGGCAGTTAGTTGGCGGGCAGCGCCTTGCGGCCGTGCCGGAAGTGGAACCAGATGTAGCAGGCGGCCACAAAGGGGATGCCGAAGTAGAGCGCGGCGGCTTGGGTGGGGTCCAGGGCGATGCCGATCAGGGAGACGATGCAGAGCGAGAACGCCAGGATGGGCACCAGCGGGAACAGCGGGGCTTTGTAGGCCAGGGCGGAGACGTCGCCGCCATTGCGGACGAAGGCGCGGCGGTGGAAGAAGTGCGATGCGGTGATGGACATCCACACGCCCACCACGGCGAAGCCGGCCACGGAGACCAGGACCAGGTAGACCGTTTCCGGGGCAACCACGCTGCTGATCAGGGAGGCGAGGCCGCCCACCATGCTCACCGAGAGCGCGATCAGAGGGATGCCGCGGCGGGTCAGCTTTTTGAACGCCCGCGGCGCATGGCCTTCATCGGCGAGCGAGTAGAGCATGCGGGCGCAGGAGAAGAGGCCGCTGTTGCCGGCGGAGAGGAGGGCGGTGATGATGACGAAGTTCATGATGTCGGCGGCGAACGGGAGGCCGATGGCGGAGAAGACCGTCACGAACGGGCTCTCGTCCAGGCCCACCTCGCTGTACGGGATGGTGGCGGCGATGACCGCGATGGCGCCGACGAAGAAAATGAGCAGCCGGATCACGGTGGTGCGCATGGCCTTGGGGATGCTGGTGGCCGGGTCCTTGGTTTCGCCGGCTGCCACGCCGATGAGTTCGGAGCCGGAGAAGGCGTAGAAGACGGCGAGCACGGTGACCAGGACGCCGGTGAAGCCGTTGGGGAACAGGCCGGCCTCGGTGGCGAAGTTCTCGAACAGGAACGGGTGGCTTTCGCCGCCGCTGAGCGGGCGGAAGCCGAACAGCGCCGCGCCGCCCAGGACGATGAGCCCGATGATCGCGGCGACCTTCACGATGGCGAACCAGAACTCCGACTCGCCGAAGAACTTGGAGGACACGGCGTTGAAGCCGAACAGCACCGCGGCGAAGACCAGACACCAGACCCAGACCTCCACGTCCGGGAACCAGCGCTGCATGAGCAGGCCGGAGGCAGTGAATTCGGAACCAATGGCGACTGCCCAGCACAGCCAGTACAGCCAGGCGGTGGCGAAGCCGGTGGCGGGGCCGATGGAGCGGGCCGCGTAGATGTGGAACGCGCCGGACACCGGGTAGGCGATGGCGAGTTCACCCAGGCAGGCCATCACTAGGTACACCACGAAGGCGCCCACCAGGTAGGCGATCACGGCGCCGAGCGGGCCGGCCTGGGAGATGGTGTAGCCGGAGCTGAGGAACAACCCGGAGCCAATGACACCGCCCATGGCGATCATCACCAGGTGGCGCGGCCCCATGGACCGGCGGAGCCCTGATTCTGCCTGTTGTTGCGTTGCCGGTTGTGATCCGGCGGACTGCTCATCCAGCGTGAGCGGTGCTGAGGGTTCCACGGGCTTCTCCAAGGTGGGGGTCGGTGCGATGGGGCGCGCGCAGTCCTTTGGTTCCGCCCCCGGGAAACGAAGAAGTGCACGTCGACAGTGCTGAAAGTAGCACGCCTGCCGAATTTTCGGTCACTAAAGACATAAAGGCATGCTTATGTTGCACGCTATGACGTTCGGTGACCCACCCATGCTGAAGTACGACGGCGCCACCTGCCCATCGCGTGGAGGCGGGCGACGCCGTCGTGCGTCCCTCGCGACAGGTCAGCCGCGCACGCGCTCGACCGCGGCGGCGCTGGCTTCCTGCCCGCTGGCCCGAAGTCCCTGGACTACCCCTGCGGCGTCCGCGGCGGAGCGGTTCTGGCTGAGCTTTTCCTTGGCCTCGATCCGTGTGATCAGCAGCTCGACGCCCACAATGGCGCGCAGTTGCCCGGCGATGAACCGCTCGGGGGCGTCGTCAACGGCCCAGGGCTGCTCCCGGCCGCCCTCGTGCAGCCCCGTCAGGCGGCGGACGTGCCGTCCCAGCCAGTCGGCGTCGTCATGGATGATCAATTCGCCGTAGACGTGCGCGGTTGAGTAGTTCCAGGTGGGCACCACGCGTCCGTGCTGGGCTTTGGAGGGGTACCAGGACGGCGAGATGTAGGCGTCCGGGCCCTCGATGATGGCGAGCGCTTCACCGTGGGGCAGGGCGGAAAACTGTGGGTTGTTCCGTGCGGCGTGGGCGTGCAGTGCCCCACGCTCCCCCACTGTGGGCTCGTAGACGAAGGGGAGCAGGGTGGCCAGCAGGCCCTGGTCCGTCATGGTGACCAGGTTGGCGGCGCCGGGGCTTGTGAGGAGATGGCGGACGGCGTCGGCGTCTGCTGCGAAGTGGGCGGGAATGTACATAGTGTGGTCCTTTCGGGTTACGAGATGGGGGCGGGCCGGCTGAGCCGGACACGGACCGCGGCGCCGGCGCACGCGATCACGGCCAGGCCGCCGATGATGGTGCTCCAGGTCAGCGCCTCGCCTAGCAGGAGCGCGGCCCAGCAGATGCTGAGGACGGGCTGGAGGAGCTGGATCTGGCTGACCTGCGCGATGGGTCCGATGGCGAGTCCGCGGTACCAGGCGAAGAAGCCGAGGAACATGCTGACCACGGCGAGGTAGGCGAAGGCGGCCCATTCGGCCGGAGTGGCTGACGGCGGCTGGGCTGCAACCGAGATAACGGCGAGGACCAGCATCAGCGGCAGGGCGAGGACGAGCGCCCAGGCAATGGTCTGCCACGACCCGACTTCCCTCGCCAGCAGGCCGCCCTCGGCGTACCCGACGGCGGCGCAAATGACAGCACCCAGCAGCAACAGATCGGCCCAGTGCAGATGCCCAAACCCGCCGGACTGCAGGAAAGCGAAGCTGATGGCGGCCAGTGAACCAAACACCATGACTGCCCAGAAGGCTGCGGGCGGACGCTCACGGGTGCGGAGCACAGCGGCCGTCGCCGTCGCGGCGGGCAGGAGGGCGATGACCACGGCGCCATGCCCGGCGGGAACAGCGGTGAGGGCATACGAAGTGAGTAGCGGAAAGCCGACGACGACGCCGCCGGCCACGAGTGACAGCCTCGCCCAGGTGCGGGCGGACGGGAGTCGCGGCCTGGCCAGCAGGAGGGCTGCGGCGGCGAGGGTCGCTGCGATGAAGGCCCGGCCGGAGCCGATGAACAGCGGAGACAGGCCGGCTACCGCCACACGGGTGAAGGGTACCGTGAATGAAAAGGCCACCACGCCCAGGAGCCCCCACCAGATCCCGGTCGGGGTGCTTGGCAGTATCACTGGTCGTTCGGCAACAGTAGCGCTACTATGTTCTCTCATGAACAACGATAGCAGTTCCCGCATCGTTCTGGCACTAAGGAAGTGGATTTCTGCAGCTGCCCCTGGGGCGAAGCTGCCGTCCACGCGGTCATTGGTGGCCGAGTACCAGGCGAGCCCCGTGACGGTGCAGAAGGCGCTGCAGACGTTGACGGCTCAGGGACTGGTCGAGAGCCGGCCCGGAGTTGGGACGTTCGTGCGGGCGGTCCGGACTGCGCGGCCGGCCGATTACGGCTGGCAGACTGCGGCACTGGGCGCACCGCCGTCGGCCCTTCCCTCCCAGTCCGGCACCATGCGGGACGTTCCCAACAGCGTCATGCCGTTCCATTCCGGCTACCCGGACCGGGAACTGTTGCCGGAGCGCCTTGTCCGGGCGGCCCTGACCCGTGCGGCCCGGGGTGATGCTGCCCTGTCGCGGCCGCCTGCGGCCGGCATGCCGGAGCTTCAGCAGTGGTTTGCGCAGGAGTTGGGGTCCGCCACGCCGGCCGGGGTCTCTCCCCCGACGCCGAGCGATGTGATCGTGCTGCCGGGAAGCCAGAGTGGGCTCAGCTCGATTTTCCGGGCTCTGGTGGGTACGGGCCAGCCGCTGCTGATGGAGTCGCCCACATACTGGGGTGCGATTCTGGCGGCAGCGCAGACGGGAGTCCGGGTCGTTCCGGTGCCCAGCGGCCCTGATGGTCCTGATCCTGTGGCTTTGGACCGCGCTTTTGAGGAAACCGGCGCCCGGGCTTTTTACGCGCAGCCCAACTATGCCAATCCCACGGGAGCCCAGTGGGCGCGCGGGCGGGGCGAGGAGGTCCTGGAGGTGGTCCGCCGGCACGGGGCGTTCCTGGTGGAGGACGACTGGGCGCATGATTTTGGGATCACCTCCAACCCGGTGCCGGTGGCCACACGGGACGACTCCGGGCATGTCATCTACGTCCGTTCCCTGACGAAGAGCGTCTCCACGGCCATCCGCGTCGCGGCGGTGATAGCGCGCGGTCCCGCCCGCGAGCGCATCCTTGCCCACCGGGCGGCGGAGTCGATGTATGTGAGCGGGCTGCTGCAGGCCGCCGCGCTGGACGTGGTGACGCAGCCCGGGTGGCAGACGCATCTGCGAAGCCTGCGGCAGCAGCTGCAGTCGCGGCGGGATCTGTTGGTCACCAGTGTGCGGGAGCATGTCCCGCAGGCGCATATTGAGCTGTTGCCGAAGGGCGGGCTGAACCTGTGGCTGCGGATGCCGGACGGGACGGACCTGCCGCGGCTGACGCGGGACTGTGAGGACGCCGGCGTGATGATTGCCGCGGGCACCGAATGGTTCCCGGCCGAGCCCGCCGGCCCGTTCGTCCGGCTCAACTACTCCGGCCCCAACCCCGGCGCATACCCCGAAGGTGCACGGATTATCGGGGAGGCATTAGCTCGCAACGGCAGCCGCTAGCCTTTTTGGGAGTTTGCAAAAGTTTGACTCTTCCTCCACAGAGAGACCGGTGCTACGCTCGCCATGCAGTCGCAGCGTTGCGGCAATACGTGGGGCACCAATGGATACGAGTCACGATAAATACCGGCAGCTCCATTCCTGGGAGGCAGGATCATCACCTAAGCCGATCACCCAGCGGAGATGGCCAAGAAGCGCCGTGTTTGCGGCCGTGACCGCCGCCGCCGTCCTGCTGACCTCATGCAGCAACCCTCCAAACACGAGCAGGGCTGTCCGAGAAGAAACCACTACCAACGCGGCAACTGCGACGCCCACTCCCACACCTATAGCTGGGACTGCTTGCGCTTCGCCTCAGAGTCAAGAAGAACTAGCCGGGCTCACATTTGTTTGCACCGCCGACGCAGCGGGAGCGTTGATCTGGCTTGAAGCCTCCGAGTCAGAGCGCTTTACGGCCAAGCTTGCGAAGGCCGCTGCAGCAAAGGCAGCAGCGGAGACGGCGGCCGCCGAAAAGGCAGCCGCCGATAAGGCCGCGGCGGAGAAAGCAGCTGCAGATGCCGCCGCTGCCGAAGCAGCCAGGGCAGAGGAAGAGAGGGCTGCAGCAGAAAAGGCTGCCGCTGAGAAAGCAGCTGCAGATGCCGCCGCTACTGAAGCAGCCAGGGCAGCAGAAGCCAAGGCTGCCCAAGAAGCCGCTGTGAAGGCAGCACCGCCAGCGCCCCAATACATTGCTCCCGCGGCTCCACCCGCTCCTTCAGGGTGTGATCCGAACTACTCAGGCTGCGTTCCTATCGCTTCCGATGTGGACTGCGCCGGCGGAAGCGGCAACGGACCCGCCTACGTTCAGGGACCCGTGCGCGTTATCGGCGAGGATAAATATGAGCTGGACGGCAAGGACAACGACGGTATTGGCTGCGAGTGACAGTTGCATTCAAGCAGCTGGCGTGACCAGCTCTTCGCTCTTCTCCCACAGGCCCCGCGCCAGCTCGGCGTCGTATGCCTGCGGGTTGGCCTTGGCCAGGGCCCGCTTCGCGTAATAGGCGCCCGAGATCCAGTCGGTGCCGGGGGTGCCGTTGATCAGCCAGAGCATGGTGTCGGCGCCCTGGTCCGGCGTGAGCATAAAGCGGTTCAGCAGCGTCTTGTAGGCGTGCCGGAACGGGCTGGTGGACTCCGCCGCGAAGTTGGTGCGGACCACGCCCGGGTGGAAGGCCGCCGTCGTAATTCCCTGCTCGCTGAAGCGGCGGTGCAGCTCGGACGTGAAGAGGATGTTGGCCAGCTTGCCCGTGCCGTAGGCGCGGTTGGTGGAGTAGCTGTGCTCGGAGTTGAGGTCGAACAGGTCCAGCTTGCCGATGCCGTTGGCGCCGCTGGCGGTGTTGATGACCTTGGCGTTGCTGGCGGTGAGGGTGTCCATCAGCAGCGTGGTGAGCAGGAACGGCGCCAGGTGGTTGATCTGGAACGTGGACTCGTTGCCGTCCACCGTGAGTTGGCGCTTGCCCATGATGCCGCCGGCGTTGTTGGCGAGGACATCGATGCGCGGATAGTCGGACGTCAGCTGCGCGGCGAGGGTGCGGACCTGGTCCAGTTCGGCGAAGTCGGCCACGAAGTAGTCCGCGTTGATGTCCTTGGCAACGGCGCGGGTCTTCTCCTCGGAACGGCCGACGACGACCACCTGCTCCCCTGCCTCGCTCAGCGTCCGCGCGGCTGCTGCGCCGATGCCGTCGCTGGCGCCGGTGATCACGATGGTGCGTTGGGTCAAGGGGTGTCCTTTGGTCGGTTCATTCCCGAAGCGGGGTGACTCTCGCACAACGACGCCGGGCCGGCCGGCGTTCCCCGCCCCCACAT
>NZ_JARHXQ010000114.1:0-5311 GCF_029222765.1 Arthrobacter sp. Cr_A7
CCCTACCTTGCCCGCAGGGGCGAAGAATCGCAGGCGTAATGCCGTGCGGAAACATTTCTATCTCGTGTAGAATTTGAGGGCAGCCCAAGCTGCCCCTCACACACCTGCCAATTGGCTGACTGCCTCTTGGTGCCGACGATTGGGATCGACATGACCTCCAACGCCGAGTCCGGACCTGCGTCCGGCCACGGACACGTTGGTGCTTCCGGTCCCACGCGGTCCCTCTGGCTGCATCTGTTGAAACTCAGTTCCGCGGCCTCCGCTGCGGGCCTGGCGCTGTGCGCAGTTCCTGCGGCGCTGCTGGATGGAGCGGGGGGTGCCCTTTCAAGTTCCGCAGGCGGCCTGCTGGTGATGCTGTTCTTCGGAATCAGCCTCCTGGTGGGCCACTTCGTGGGGCGGAGCAATCCGTCCGGGGCCATCGGAGTATTCGTGGCCACGTACTTCATCAAGGTTGTGGGCTTCGCCGCCGTCCTGTTCGTCGTGGGCGCACCCCAATGGCTGCATGCCCGCTGGTTCGTGGCCGGGGCCGTCACCGCCGTCGTCTTATGGCAGGCTGCAGAAATCTTTGGTTTCAGCAAAGCCCGCCTCCAGATCTACAACGATCCAGAACCCAAGGAAACTCCTGATGCGTGATCCGAAGAAGCCCGGTAAGGCCCCCAGCGGCAGCCGCGCATCCGGCAGTTCCGCGCCAGGTGTATCCGGGGACAACTCCGACGGCGGATACAACGCCGGAATGGCTGTCTTCAGCTACATCATTGGCGGGATCATCGTCTGGAGTTTGATAGGGTGGGGACTGGATTATCTGTGGGGAACGCGCTGGATTGTGCTCGCAGGCGCTCTGCTTGGAGCCGTCGGAGGTTTTTACCTTTCCCACATGCATGGCCTCACCAGTTCTCGCAAAAATACTGGCGAGCGTCCTGCTGCCAGCGGGCCGTCCAAGGACGGCGACAGTAATGCCAAATAATTTCACAGGGGGAACAGCAAGCCGTCAGGCTGCCGGTCCCCGCCCAACGCCCAATGATGGACACTGCAGAGAGGAAACGCGTTGATCGCGCTTGCGCTCCCGGCCCAAGATTCAGGAGAGTTCGCTCCTCCTGGAATTAACGAAATGCATTTGCCGGCAATCCTGCCGTGGGGTGCCGCAGAAGGATTCTCCAAGCAGATGCTGCTGGTCCTCCTCTCTGTCGTCATTATCGGCGCTTTCTTCGTGCTCGCCGCACGTAAGCAGCAGCTGGTTCCCGGCAAGCTCCAGTTCGCCGGCGAGGCCGCCTACGGCTTCGTCCGCAACGGAATCGCCAAGGACATCATCGGCGGCAGGGACTTCATCAAGTACGTCCCGCTGCTGTTCAGCCTGTTCTTCTTCATCCTGGTGAACAACATCTACGGTGCCATCCCGCTCATCCAGCTCCCCACGTTCTCGCACGTTGGCGGCGCCTATGTGCTCGCAGGCATCGTCTACGTCACCTGGATCGCCATCGGCATCAAGAAGAACGGACTGCGCTACTTCAAGCTGGCCACCGTACCGTCCGGTGTTCCCTGGTTCATCCTTCCGATCGTGATTCCGATCGAGATCATCTCCAACTTCCTGGTCCGGCCCGTGACGCACAGCCTCCGTCTGTTCGCCACCATGCTCGCAGGACACCTCATCGTGATGATCGCCGGCTCCGGCATCGAGTACCTCGTGATGCAGGAGAACATCCTGCTCAAGGGAACGTCGGTCCTGGTTCTCGCAGGCGCCATCGCCATGTACATGCTTGAAGCCCTGATCATGGTCCTGCAGGCCTACGTCTTTACCCTGCTGACTGCGATCTACATCGAAGGCGCGCTTCACGCCGACAGCCACTAGGCACCGCCCCGCGGCGGACGCCGCCAGGCACACACAGACTTCCCCTCACGGGGAAAGAGCAACCCAAACAACCTGCCACATGGATGGCATCTTGAAAGGAAGAAAAATGGAAGGCAATCTCAACCTCGTAGGTTACGGTCTGTCCGCAATCGGCGGTGGTATCGGTGTTGGCCTCGTATTCGCTGCCTACATCAACGGCGTCGCACGCCAGCCGGAAGCACAGCGCGTGCTGCAGCCGATCGCATTCCTCGGCCTTGCACTGACCGAAGCCCTCGCCATCCTCGGCCTGGTCTTCGCCTTCGTTCTCTAGTCCTAGAGCGAAGCGAACTTTCAGAACCGAGTAGAAAAGGACGGGTGAAATATGAATCAGCTGATCATCTCAGCCGCCACTGAGGGCGAAGTCAACCCCCTGGTTCCCAACGTCTGGGAAATGGGCGTTGTCCTCGTGGGCTTTGCCATCCTCATGTTCATCGTGGTCAAGTTCGTTGTCCCGATGTTCGAAAAGACCTTCGCCGAGCGTGCCGAGGCCATCGAAGGCGGCATTGCAAAGGCTGAAAAGGCCCAGGCTGAGGCGTCTGCTGCACTCGAAGAGTACAAGCAGCAGCTGACCGACGCCCGCACCGAAGCCAACCGCATCCGTGAGGAAGCCCGCGCCGAAGGTGCCCAGATCCTTGCGGATCTCAAGGAGAAGGCAGCTGCAGAGTCTGCCCGCATCACTGCGCAGGCCCACGCACAGATCGAATCCGAGCGCCAGGCGGCCGTTGTGTCCCTGCGTTCAGAGGTGGGCACCCTGGCCACCACCCTCGCCGGACGCATCGTGGGCGAATCGCTCAACGACGATGAGCGTGCAGCGCGGGTTGTGGACCGCTTCCTGGCAGATCTGGAGACCCAGAACGCAGGTGCAGCTAAGTAATGGCAGGCGTATCGAGCGAATCGCTGGCAACAGCCCTGGCTGCGTTGGAAGCAAAGCTTCCGACGGCGTCGCTGCAGCTGGCAAAGGAACTCTTCGGAATTCTGGGAATGGTGGACAGCTCGGCTGGCTTGCGCCGCGCCCTGACTGACCCGTCCCGCTCCGGCGACGAGAAGTCGGCGCTGGTCAGGCAGCTGGTTGGCGGAAAAGTCTCCGCTGATGCTGCAGAGATCGCGGGCGGACTGGCCAGTTCACGCTGGGCATCGGCGCGGGATATCGGCGATGCACTCGAGACTCTTGCCGCAACGGTGGTCATTTCCGTTGCTGAAAACAAGTCGGCCGTTTCTGCCTCCGGAATCACTGGCCTGGAAGAGCTGGAGAATGACCTGTTCTCCTTCAACCAGGCTGTTGCCTCCAGCCACGAGGTACAACGTGCTCTGTCCGAGCCACAGGCCAGCGGAGCCGCCAAGGCTACGCTCGCCGAGAAGCTGGTGCCCGGCGTCAGTGAGGAAGCAAAAGTCCTCATCACACAGGCCGTCACCCAGCCCCGCGGCATCAAGCCCACCCGGCTCGTGCAACGGTTCGCCGAACTGGCAGCCAAGCGGCAGCAGCGCTGGATTGCAACGGTCAGCGTGACCCGTCCCCTGACGCAGACGCAGCTTGCACGCCTCCAGGCGGGCTTGAATGCCATGTACGGACGGGAACTGAAGGTCAACATCAACGTTGACCCGGCACTCATTGGCGGCATCCGCGTCCAGATTGGTGACGAAGTGCTCGACGCTTCGGTCCTCACCAGGCTGGGCCAATTGCAGCGCCAGCTGGCCGGCTAGCCGGACAAGCACAACCCAACTGATAGAAACCCCGGTCACCTTAACGGTGATCACAAAACAGGAGAGCAGGGACTGCAGATGGCCGAATTGACCATCAACGCCGACGACGTCCGTAATGCGCTGAACGAGTTCGCGGCGTCCTACGAACCCGGAAACGCAGAACGCGTAGAGGTCGGCCGCGTAACCACCGCTAGTGACGGCATCGCCCGTGTTGAGGGCCTTCCCTCGGTCATGGCGAACGAGCTGCTGCGCTTCGAGGACGGCACCCTGGGCCTGGCCCAGAACCTCGACGTCCGCGAAATCGGCGTTATCATCCTCGGTGACTTCACCGGCATCGAAGAAGGCCAGGAAGTCCACCGCACCGGACAGGTTCTGTCCGTTCCCGTGGGCGACGCCTTCCTTGGCCGCGTTGTCGACCCGCTGGGCGTGCCCATCGATGACCTCGGCGACATCAAGGCCGAGACCACCCGTGCCCTGGAGCTCCAGGCGCCCGGCGTGACCCAGCGCAAGTCGGTGCACGAGCCGATGCAGACCGGACTCAAGGCAATCGACGCCATGATCCCGATCGGCCGCGGCCAGCGCCAGCTGATCATTGGTGACCGCCAGACCGGCAAGTCCGCCATCGCGATCGACACCATCATCAACCAGAAGGCCAACTGGGCTTCCGGCGATGTGACCAAGCAGGTCCGCTGCATCTACGTGGCAATCGGGCAGAAGGCGTCCACCATCGCCGCCATCCGCCAGACCCTCGAGGACAACGGCGCATTGGAGTACACCACCATCGTGGCGTCTCCCGCTTCGGACCCCGCAGGCTTCAAGTACTTGGCACCGTACGCCGGTTCGGCCATCGGCCAGCACTGGATGTACGGCGGCAAGCACGTCCTCATCGTGTTCGATGACCTGTCCAAGCAGGCCGAGGCTTACCGTGCAGTGTCGCTGCTGCTGCGCCGCCCGCCGGGACGCGAAGCCTACCCGGGCGACGTCTTCTACTTGCACTCCCGCCTCCTGGAGCGTTGTGCAAAGCTGTCCGACGAACTGGGTGCCGGTTCCATGACGGGCCTGCCGCTGATCGAGACCAAGGCGAACGACGTTTCCGCCTACATCCCGACCAACGTCATCTCCATCACCGACGGCCAGATCTTCCTCCAGTCCGACCTCTTCAACGCCAACCAGCGTCCCGCTGTTGACGTGGGTGTCTCGGTGTCCCGCGTGGGCGGTGCCGCACAGGTGAAGTCCATGAAGAAGGTCTCCGGTACGTTGAAGCTGGACCTGGCCCAGTACCGCGACATGCAGGCATTCGCCATGTTCGCCTCGGACCTGGACGCCGCATCCCGCCAGCAGCTGACCCGTGGCGCCCGCCTGATGGAACTGCTCAAGCAGGGCCAGTACTCACCGTTCCCGGTTGAGAACCAGGTTGTTTCCATCTGGGCCGGCACCAACGGTTACCTGGACGACGTTCCGGTTGAGGACATCAGCCGCTTCGAGGGCGAGTTCCTGGACCACCTGAGCCGCAAGTCCTCGATCCTCACCACGCTGGCGCAGACCAACGTGCTGGATGACGACACCGCAGCAGCTCTGAAGTCGGCAATCATCGACTTCAAGAAGGGCTTCTTCGGCGAAGGCGACAACCACCTGGTAGGCGCTGGCCACGAGGAACACGACGCCATCTCCGAGGGCGACGTTGACCAGGAAAAAATCGTCAAGCAGAAGCGCTAATTCCACTGA
>NZ_JARHXQ010000115.1:0-19257 GCF_029222765.1 Arthrobacter sp. Cr_A7
CCGACGGTTTCACGGGCGATGAAGTTCTCAATGTCGAACAGGTTGTCCGCGCGTTCGGCGATGTTCAGCAGCGTGGTCATGGACGCCACCTCCTCCACCTGCTCCTTGAGGAACCAGAGCATGAACTGCTCGCCGAGGGCATCGTTCTCGCCGCGGGCCGCCCGGAACAGGTCCTCGATATTGCGGGTGACTTCCTTCTCCTGCTGCAGGGCGAGGGCCAGCGGCTCAGTGACGGAGGCGAAGTCGTTGCGGACGGCCGGGACGCCGGGAATGGTGAAGGGGATGTCCCGGTCCAGCATGTACTGCACCATCATCATCGCGTGGTTCCGTTCTTCCACGGACTGGCGGTAGAAGTAGCGGGCCAGCTGCGGAAGGTCCTGGTTGGCGAACCAGGTGGCTACGGCAATGTACTGCTGCGAGGCCGTGAATTCGTTGCCGATCTGGGTGGACAGGAGCGCGTTGAATGTTGAAGTGGTCATAGCCTGAGTCTAGGGACGGCGGCTACCGGTAACCAGTGTGGAAAGGCTCTGCTTCCGAAGGCGAGGCTGGCCTATCCGGGGTACGGGCTAGTCCTCAACGGGGTCGATGGAGACGACGGCCAGGAACCCGCGGCCAAGGACGTTGGGGGTGTCCGCATCAGAACCTACGACGGCGTCGTACCGGCCCAGGTCCTTTGGGTCACCGTCGCCGGCGCCCACCGTGGCCTGCCCCTGCAGCAGGATCCCCAGCTGCCCTTCGAAGACGGGGTGGGCGCGCTTTTTGGACAACTCGATGATGGACGTAAAGCCCTTGAAGGCCCCGGCCCGGGTGATGACGTTGAGGTTACGGACATCGCCCGTCGGCAGTTTGCTGAGGGTGGCTGCTCCACCGGCGAACCGGAACGGCCGGTACTTCTCCATGAGGTGTTCGGCCCCGTCCACGGAGAGCAGCAGGAGTTCGCCCTCGACCACCGTGAGGACGCGCTCCATGCCGGGAAACGGCGAAAAGTCGCCGGCCTTGGTCACATCCGCGATGCTGACCCGCCAGTCCCAGCCAGTGTCGCCAGCCCCGTCCTGGGTGGGGGATGCAGGGGTGGGCCGGCTCGCGATCTGCCGTGTCACCCCGCCGCCGTTGCGCCAGGGTTCGGCCTTGAGGTCAGCGAAGCGGATGATTTCCATCAGCCCAGCCTAGTTCGTCTGCCAAGGAGCATCGCGGGGTGGGGCGTTGCCTGCTACTCTCCTCCGGGGGGTCAACACGAAAACAGCCTGAAGGAGCCGGGAATGTTCGTCAAAGTGTGTGGTCTCAGTACACCCGAATCCATCCGTGAGGCGGTGGACGCCGGCGCTGATGCTGTGGGTTTTGTCCTCACCGCCAGCCCCCGGGTTGTCTCGCCGGGCCAGGTGACCTCGCTGCTGGCGGAGGTCCCCGCAGGGGTGTCCCCGATCGCCGTGTTCCGCCACGAGCCGGTGGCGGACGCCGTCGCCATTGCCCGGGCCGCGGGACTGGAGTGGATCCAACTGCATGGCTCCCGCTCCCGCCAGGACGTGGAAACAGTGCACGACGCCGGCATGAAGCTGATCAGGGCCGTCACGATGGGTGCCGCCCGGTCAGAGATTGAAGACTGGGGCGAGGACCTGCTGCTGATCGACTCCGCGGTTCCCGGTTCGGGTGAAGCGTGGGATTACGCCGCCATGGCCGAGGTGCCCGAACTCCAGGTGCGCCGGTGGCTGCTCGCCGGCGGCCTGGACCCCGCCAACGTGGCGCAGGCGTCCGTGGCGGCCAACACGTGGGGCGTGGACGTGTCCTCCGGCGTGGAGGCATCCCGCGGGGTCAAGGACCTGGCCAAGATCCGCGCCTTTGTGCAGGCCGCGAAGTCGGACGCCACGGTCTGACGGCCCACGGGGATCCTCGCCGGGCCGCCGTTTTCAGGGTCCGGTCAGGGGATCCCCCTACGTCCGGGTGGAACCTGCCGGGGCACAATGGATGGATGAAGACACTGCTCAACATCATCTGGCTGGTTTTCGGCGGGTTCTGGCTGGCGCTCGGCTATTTCGCGGCCGGGGTGATCTGCTGCCTGCTGATCATCACCATCCCGTGGGGCATCGCCTCATTCCGGATCGCCGCCTACACGCTCTGGCCGTTCGGCCGGACCGTGGTGGACAAGCCGGGCGGCTCGGGTGTCTTTTCGCTGCTGGGCAACGTGGTCTGGCTGCTGGTGGCGGGCATCTGGATCGCCATCGGGCACGTGGTGACGGCTTTTGCCATGGCCATCACCATCATCGGCATCCCGCTGGCCATCGCCAACCTGAAACTGATTCCGGTGTCATTGATGCCGCTGGGCAAGCAGATCGTGCCGACCAGCGCACCGTTCGTGGCCGCATACCGGTAAACAGCTGCGCGTCAGCGGTGTGGCACCGTACTGAAGGCGCCGTTGACCAGGACAGCCACGGAGTCGCTGTCGTCCAGTTCGGCGGCGATGTCCACGTCGTCCCCGTAGCCCGCGCCCAGCAGCTCCCGCCCGCTGGCGCACCCGTGCAGCATCTCGCGGAGCCGCGGCTCCGCGGCCTCGAACACGGCAGCCGCCGCAACCGCCTCCGGTGAATAGCCGTGCCTGCCGTCCTCGGCCTCGTAACCGCCCTTGCCGGCAGCCACCAGCCCGGCGATGAAAGCGCCCGCCCCGATCTGGTCCTCCACGGCGGGACGGAGGGTGCCGTCCGGCCAGCGTTCACCCGCGGCCACCACGGCGATCACCGCATCCTCCGGAAGGTTGGCCGCCACCCAGTCCGCGGTGGCTGCGGCGTTGCGAAGGCACACTGCCGCTACCAGCGGGACCTCGGCGGCCAGCATGTGGCACAGGGAGGAGCCATTGGGGGAGGGCAGGACCACCCGCTCCAGCGAACCAGCCGCGCGGAGGCTCGCCGGGGACAGGCTCAGCCCGCCGCCGTCGCGGGGACCTGCCAGCTGGGCGTGATGGTGGGCTGCGAAGTCCTCCGCGGTGGTGTCCTTCCAAGGATAGGGAAACACCGTGGCGCCGCGGTCCAGGGCAACGCTGACGCACGTGCCGAAGGACAGGACGTCCACCACCACCGCAAGGTCCACGCCGGACGTTACGGTCCTGGCGCCGCCGAGCCCCCACTCCAGCCGCACCGTATAGGGGAGTTGCCGGTGCGCCGCACTTGCGGAGTACACGTGCAGCGCGTTCGAATGCGGCGCGTTCATGTCAGTTCACCCTTCAGGTTCCGGTGCGCGGCAGCCAGCCACAGCTCCTGCGCCCGCTCGGTATGGAAGAGCGGGTCAAGTTCCAGCAGACGGCGTACGACGGCGGCGCGTCCCGCCGCGAAGTCGGCGTCGCCAATGTGCGCAAAATCCTGCCGGACGGCCGCGAGGTAGCGGGCATAGTCATCCGGTTCCCCGCCGAGGACGGACAGATCGGCGTCGCACAGGAGGGCGCCGTCGCCGTCCCCTGCCCCGGGGCGGTGGTCGCTGGTCAGCCGGACCAGCCTGGCCACCTCAGCCACCTCGGCGTCCGGCAGACCTGCGGCGCTAAGCCGGTCCTCGGCCAACCGGGCGGACTCCTCCTCATCCTCCCCGGCGATGCCGCGGTAAACGGCGTCGTGGAACCAGGCTGCAAGGAGCACGGTACGCGGCGGGTCGGCAGGATCGGTCAGCAGGTCCAGGGACTCCAGCACCGAGAGCAGGTGCGTGCAGCCGTGATACCGGCGGTGTGGTTCGCTCCAGCGGTCCAGCAGGTCGAGGAACAGGGCGTCATGGCCGGGCATGATGGCGTCCCAGCGCAGCTGCAGCGGCACCTTGAGTGACTTGTTCCGCTGCCGGGCGGGAATGCGCAGGCCGCTGGCGATCAGCTTGCGGACCAGGATCCGGGCTTCCACCGGAACCGCTCCGGCCGCCACCAGGTCCTCGAAGCGGCGCTCCGGGACGTCGTAGTGGTCTCCATCGAAGGCCCGCTCCGGGATGCCCGCCTCCGCGGCGAAGGCATGAAGCTCCGCCAGCGATGTGTCCGAAACCAGGTGGGAGAAATGCGTTCCGTGCGCAGGCCACAGTGGCGGGTCGATGAAGATGGACATGGAGGAAGTCTAGTGTGCTGCCCCGACGGCGGACCGGGGGCCAGTCATAATCGAAAAAGCGGATCAAAGCAGGAGAAGCGTCCGCATCTGCGGCCTATAGTGGGGAAATGACCATCATCCGCGTCGCAGAAGCGGCCCGCCTGCTCGGCGTCAGTGACGATACCGTGCGCCGCTGGACGGACAACGGCTCCCTGGCTCCGCTCCGGGACGATTCCGGCCGGCTCGCCGTCGACGGCCTCGAACTCGCCCGGCATGCCCAAAAGCTGGCGCAGCTCCCGGACGATCCGCACCGGACCGGCAGTTCTGCCCGCAACAGGTTTACCGGGCTGGTCACCGGCATCACTGCGGACACGGTGATGGCGCAGGTGGAGCTGCAGTGCGGACCGTTCCGGGTGGTGTCCCTGATGAGCAGCGAGGCCGTCCGGGACATGGGGCTGGAGCTCGGGTCGGTGGCCACTGCGGTGGTCAAAGCCACCACCGTCATCATCGAAACCCCGCAGGGAAAGGGTGCCCCGTGAGAGGGAGAATTCCCGCAGTGCTGGCAGTGGCGGCCCTCACGCTGGGCCTCGCCGGTTGCGCAGGCAACGCTTCCCCCGGAGATGACACAAGGGAAGGGACGCTCACGGTCTTCGCGGCGGCCTCCCTCACATCCAGCTTCAGCGAACTGGCCGAAATGTTCGAGGCGCAGCACCCGGGAACGGACGTCACTGTCAGTTTCGCGGGATCGTCGGACCTGGCAACCCAGATCAGCCAAGGCGCTCCGGCGGATGTCTTTGCCTCGGCCGACACCCGGAACATGGACAAGCTTGGTGATGCCGGACTGCTGCAGGGGGAACCCCGGACCTTCGCCACCAACACCCTGGCCATCGCGGTCCCGCCGGGTAACCCTGCAGCCATCCACTCCTTCGCCGACCTCGCAAGGGCAGGAACACGGCTGGTGACCTGTGCCCGGCAGGTGCCGTGCGGTGCGGCCGCCGCCGCTCTCTCGGAACAGCACGGAACTAGGCTCAGTCCGGTCAGCGAGGAGAATTCGGTCACCGACGTCCTGGGCAAAGTCATCTCCGGAGAAGCCGACGCCGGGCTGGTCTACGTCACGGATGTACGCTCTGCCGGGGACAGGGTGGAAAGCGTGCCGTTCCCCGAAGCGGCCGGGGCAGTGAACACCTATCCCATCGCAGTGCTGGCCGGGAGCAGGAACACCACCGCCGCCGGCGCGTTCCTGGACCTGGTTGCCAGCCCTGAAGGCCGGCAGGTGCTGGCACAGGCCGGCTTCGGGCCGGCCACGCAATGACAGGCGCAGTAATGCTCCGCCAGCAATCCCGCAAGCCATGAGGGGGATGAAAGCGGGCGCGGCCTACACCGGGGTCCCTGGCTGGCTCTACGCCCTGGCGGTGGTGGCCGCCCTGGTGGTTGTCCTCCCGCTGCTGGCCATCGTGGCAAGAGTCAACTGGGCCAACTTCCTTCCCCTGGTCACCTCCGAACCGGCGCTCTCCGCCCTCGGCCTGAGCCTGCGCACCTCGGCTGCCAGTACTGCGCTGTGCATCGTGCTGGGTGTGCCGCTGGCCCTGGTCCTCGCGCGGGGAAGATTCCCGCTGCAGGGGCTGCTGCGCTCGCTGGTGCTGCTTCCGCTGGTGCTGCCGCCCGTGGTGGGCGGCATCGCACTGCTCTACACGTTCGGCCGGCAAGGGCTCCTGGGCGGGGCCCTGGAGGTGCTTGGGCTGCAGATCGCCTTCTCCACCACCGCCGTGGTCCTGGCGCAGACCTTCGTGGCGCTGCCGTTCCTCGTCGTCAGCCTGGAAGGCGCGCTGCGGACCGGCGGGTCGCGGTATGAGGCAGTGGCGGCGACCCTTGGTGCGCCGCCGCGGGTCGTTTTCCGGCGCGTGACCCTGCCGCTGATACTGCCCGGCCTGGCATCCGGCGCCGTGCTGGCCTTTGCCCGCAGCCTGGGCGAGTTCGGCGCCACGCTCACCTTCGCCGGCAGCCTGCAGGGGGTGACCCGGACCCTGCCGCTGGAAATCTACCTGCAACGGGAAACGGACCCGGATGCCGCCGTCGCGCTCTCCCTGGTCCTGGTGGCCGTCGCCGTAGCCGTGGTGGCACTTGCCTACGGGCGCCCTGCCGGCGGCCGCACAGCTGGCCAGGTCTCCGGAAAGCGGACGACGGCGCCTGCTCCGGCGGGAGGGAACGTTCCGTGACGTTCTCCTTCCAGGCAGCCGTGGCAGGGCGCGGCTTCGACGTGGCCCTGACGGTGGGGCCGGAGGAAACCCTTGCCGTGATGGGACCCAACGGGGCGGGCAAATCCACGCTGCTGGCCAGCATCGCCGGGCTGCTGAAACCGGACAGTGGCCGCGCCGAACTCGACGGCCGCACGCTGTTCCACCTGGATCCCAAACAGCACGCATGGGTGCCTCCGCATCACCGGGGCACCGTACTGCTCGCGCAGGAACCGCTGCTGTTTCCGCACCTCACTGCCTTGGAGAATGTGGCCTTTGGGCCGCGAAGTGGCGGCACGTCCAAGCACCTGGCCAACAGCCGGGCGATGCATTGGCTTGCAGAGGTAGAGGCCGCTGACCTGGCGGACCGCCGTCCTGCGGAGCTTTCCGGCGGGCAGGCGCAGCGGGTTGCGGTGGCCCGCGCGCTCGCCGCCGATCCTGCCCTGCTCCTGCTGGATGAGCCCCTGGCCGCGCTGGACATCCACTCGGCGCCGCTGCTGCGCCGCCTGCTCAAGCGCGTCCTCGCCGGGCGGCAGGCCATCATCGTCACCCATGATGTCCTGGATGCCCTGATGCTTGCGGACAGGGTGGCTGTCCTGGAGGGCGGACGGATTGTGGAGGCGGGCCCCACCCGGACGGTGCTGGAACGGCCCAGGAGTTCCTTTGCTGCCGGACTGGCCGGGCTGAACTTTGTCCCCGGAATTATGACGGGCAACGGGATCCGGGCGGGCGGGGGCCGGGAGATTTCGGGCCACCTCGAGGAACCCGGCGATGCCGGCGGGAAGAACCGGCCGGGCGTGGCGGTCTTCCCGCCGTCGGCCGTGTCCGTGTTCCTCACCGACGCGCACGGCAGCCCCCGCAACTCCTTCCCGGTGTCCATCACGGATCTCGAGCCCCATGGCGACCTGATCCGGGTGCGCGCGGGCGGCCTCGCCGCGGACATCACGCCCGCGGCGTCGGCGGACCTGGGTCTGGTTCCCGGCATGACGGTGCACTTTGTGGTGAAGGCCGCCGCCGTGTCGGTCTACGGGACCTAGCTGTACACCTGGCCCTGGGACCCCGCTTGTGGATTCTTAGAGTGCTGCGCCGGATTTTCCGATGACTGCTGAACTGATGACCCGCTTCATGCCCGGGATGCCGGCAAGCCGGATGGCGGTGCGGCGGGCGAATGCGGCTCGCCTGGTTCCCGGGACAAACCACTGGGCGGCAGCTGCGCCGGCCTTCTGGTGCTCCAGTACCGCGGGGCGCACCCTGGCTTCGAAGGATTCCAGGGCACGGCTGATCGTTGAGTGGCGCCCCAGTTCCTCGGCCAGCACACCGGCAGCAGCCATGCCGAGGGATGCGCCCTGGCCCGCGAGCAGTGAAACGGCTGCAGCGGAGTCACCCACCAGGACAACGCGGCCCGTGTGCCAGCGGGGCATCCTGATCTGGGCTACCTGGTCGTAATAGATGTCCCGCGGGCATTGCTCCAGGGCGGCAGGGCAGATCCACCCCAGGCCGCCGTACCTGGACCGGAGCAGTGCCCGGGGATCCTCCGGAAGCCCGGGACTGTCCGTGCGGTGGACGGCCATGGCGGTGATCCGGCCGTCACGGAGCAGGTAGAAGAACATCGCCTCGTTCCGGGTGTCCGTGATGGCGAACCGGTTCCCGAGGCGGGCGGCGAGTTCCGGGTCGCTGAAGGAGTAGGCGCCCACCTGGAAGCCGAGATAGCGGAAGAACCCGTCTTCCGGGCCGAAGGCGAGCTCACGGGTCACGGAGTGGATCCCGTCGGCGCCGATGAGCAGGTGGGCCTCCAGCACCTGGCCGTCGTCAAGGGTCACCGCCACGGACTCCCGGCTCTGGCCCACCGACACTACGGTGCGGCCGTACTGAAGCTCCACGCCGGGAGGCACTGCTTCGCGAATGGCACGTTCCAGGTCCGGGCGGAGGATGCTGACCAGCCCGCCACCGGCAACCTGCGCGAATGCGGAGAAGGGAAGGGTGGCCCGTGCCCTGCCTTTCCCGTCAACGTAGTCCACCTGCCGGACCCGGTAGCCCAACTCATGGAGCCGGGGGACGATGCCCAAACTGGCCGCTGCACGCCACCCGGGGCCGAAGAAATCGATCATGTACCCCAGCGGCCGAGGACCCTCGGACTGCTCCACCACCACCACTTCCCAGCCGCCACGGGCCAGGAACGCCGCGCTGGAGAGCCCACTGATTCCGGCCCCGCAGATGACGGCTTTCACCGGGGTTCCCGATCGACCGGTTGGGCTCTACATTCCCGGCAGGTCCAGGGATTCGTACACCTGGATGCTGGAACCGGGCATCATCAGGTGTGGG
This sequence comes from Arthrobacter sp. Cr_A7, assembly GCF_029222765.1. Classification (NCBI taxonomy): domain Bacteria; kingdom Bacillati; phylum Actinomycetota; class Actinomycetes; order Micrococcales; family Micrococcaceae; genus Arthrobacter; species Arthrobacter sp. Cr_A7. The sequence goes on from NZ_JARHXQ010000115.1 coordinate 8,600, forward strand.
TGGCCGTCGAACAGGGCCTGCGCGGACTCAAGGTCCTCTGCCTGGACAATGGCATAGCCGGCCACGCCGTTTGTGGTGTCAGACGCGCCGGTGCTGGTAATTTCCTTGCCGGCCCCCAATGGATTGCCCATGTCCAGGATGCCCTCACCGGCGCGGGCTGCCCACTCCATCCAGGCTTTCATGCCCTCCTGGGCCGCTTCCGGCGTGCTTTCCTGCATCTGCTCCTGGGCTGCCTTGGGTCCAAGGTAAAGAACAACGAACTTCTTCATGGATTGTCCCCTCTCGAATGCGCCGGCGGAACGTCCTCCCCGGTCACACGCCCGATCCTAGGGGCATCTGCAGGTTAGGGGAACAGCCGGGCGGACGTTCGCTGTAGGAAAACAGATGCCTGCATTCGGAAATAAAGAGTCCCAATCCAAAGTTGAGCGTAGTAGACTCAACTTAGAAAATCTGCCCCTGAAAGGAGCTCTCTTTGGACGTCAAATTCACTACCAAGAGCCAGGAGGCTCTCTCGGCTGCGGCCATGAACGCCTCCACGGCAGGCAATCCGCAGGTGGAACCGGCCCACCTGCTCAAGGCGCTGATGGACCAGCGCGAGGGCGTCGCCGTCGCGCTTTTGCGCGCCACCGGCGCCGACCCGGACGCCGTCAGTGTCCAGGCGAGCAGCGCCATCAAGGCGCTGCCGGCCACTTCCGGTGGCTCCAGCCAGCAGGCACAGCTTTCCCGTCCTGCCCTGCAGGCCATCCAGAATGCCAAGGAAGAGGCTGACCGGCTGGGCGACACCTTCGTCTCCACCGAGGTCCTCCTGCTGGGCCTCGCGGGCGGAAACGATGCAGCAGCCCGGGCGTTGCGCGACGCCGGCGCTTCCCGTGAAGCGCTGCTCGCTGCCCTTCCGGGTGTCCGCGGTGACCGCAAGGTGGATAACCCTGACCCGGAGAACACCTTCCAGTCGTTGGAGAAGTTCGGTACGGACCTTACCGCCATGGCGCGGTCCGGCAAGCTTGACCCGGTGATCGGCCGGGACACAGAGATCCGGCGCATCGTGCAGGTCCTGAGCCGCCGCACCAAGAACAACCCCGTGATTATCGGTGAACCCGGCGTGGGCAAGACCGCCGTCGTCGAGGGGCTGGCCCAGCGCATCGTGGCCGGGGACGTGCCGGAAAGCCTGCGCGGCAAGACCCTGATCGCCCTGGACCTGGCGTCCATGGTGGCCGGCGCCAAGTACCGCGGTGAGTTCGAGGAGCGGCTGAAGGCCGTGCTGGAGGAGATCAAGAACTCCGAAGGCCAGATTGTCACCTTCATCGATGAGATCCACACGGTGGTGGGTGCGGGTGCAACCGGCGATTCCTCCATGGACGCGGGCAACATGCTCAAGCCCATGCTGGCCCGCGGCGAGCTGCGGCTGATCGGTGCCACCACGCTTGACGAATACCGCGAGAACATCGAAAAGGATCCCGCCCTGGAACGCCGCTTCCAGCAGGTGTACGTGGGTGAGCCCAGCGTGGAGGACACCATCGGCATCCTCCGCGGACTCAAGGAGCGCTACGAGGCGCACCACAAGGTCACCATCTCCGATTCGGCCCTGGTGGCGGCCGCTACGCTCTCCAACCGCTACATCTCCGGCCGCCAGCTTCCGGACAAGGCCATCGACCTGGTGGACGAGGCCGCGTCCCGGCTCCGGATGGAGATCGACTCCGCACCGGAGGAAGTGGACCAGCTGCAGCGTGTTGTGGACCGGCTCACCATGGAAGAGCTGGCTCTGCAGGGTGAAAAGGACGAGGCCTCCGTCGAGCGCCTTGCTGCCCTGCGGGCTGACAAGGCGGACAAGGAAGAGGAGCTGAACGCGCTCAAGGCCCGCTGGGAGGCTGAAAAGGCCGGCCTCAACCGGGTCGGCGACCTCAAGGCAAAGCTGGACGAGCTGCGTGGCGCCTATGAAAAAGCGGCGCGTGAAGGCGACCTGGAGACGGCGTCCCGTGTGCTCTACGGCGAAATCCCTGCACTGGAGCGGGAGCTGAACGCCGCCGCGGAGGCCGAAGCCGCCGTCACGGACAAGTCCTCGCAGATGGTGGCGGAGCAGGTGACCGCGGACGACATCGCCGAGGTCATCTCCGCCTGGACCGGCATCCCGGCCGGCCGCATGCTGCAGGGTGAGAGCCAGAAGCTGCTCCACATGGAGGAGGAGCTGGGGAAACGGCTCATCGGCCAGGGCAAGGCCGTCACGGCCGTGTCCGACGCCGTCCGCCGTGCCCGGGCAGGCATCAGCGACCCCAACCGGCCCACCGGTTCGTTCCTCTTCCTGGGCCCCACCGGCGTGGGCAAGACCGAGCTGGCCAAGGCCCTGGCGGACTTCCTGTTCGACGACGAGCGCGCCATGGTCCGGATCGACATGTCCGAGTACGGCGAGAAGCACTCCGTGGCACGGCTCGTAGGTGCACCTCCGGGCTACGTGGGCTACGAGGAGGGCGGCCAGCTCACGGAAGCCGTCCGGCGCCGCCCGTACTCGGTGGTGCTGCTGGACGAGGTGGAGAAGGCCCACCCCGAAGTCTTCGACATCCTCCTGCAGGTGCTCGACGACGGCCGCCTCACCGACGGCCAGGGCCGTACCGTGGACTTCCGCAACGTCATCCTGGTGCTGACCTCCAACCTGGGCAGCCAGTTCCTGGTTGACCAGAACCTGGACACCGAAGCCAAGCGGAACGCCGTGATGGCAACCGTGAACGCCTCCTTCAAGCCGGAATTCCTGAACCGGCTGGACGAAGTGGTGCTGTTCGACGCGCTCACGGTGGAGGAACTCTCACGCATCGTGGAACTGCACGTTGGTGAACTGGGCCGGCGCCTGCACGAACGCCGGCTCACGCTGGAGGTTACCGACGGGGCGAAGGCCTGGCTCGCCATCTCCGGCTTCGATCCCGCCTACGGCGCCCGGCCGCTCCGCCGCCTGGTCCAGCGCGAGATCGGCGACCGGCTGGCGAAAGCCATCCTCTCCGGGGACATCAGCGACGGCGACACCGTGCTCGTGGACACCGCGGCCGACGTCGGAGAACTGGCAGGGGGCGACGTGGACGCCCTGACCGGCGCGTCAAATTCCGGACTCTCCGTACGTCGGAAGGACTAAACGCATAAAGGGTGTGCTGCCCCGGCGGCCTGGCCGCTAGGGCAGCACGCTCGCGTTGATGATGTTGCCGCCGTCTGCAGTCACGTAGCAGTCCACCCTGCGGTCACCGGAGCCCCAGCTGGTATCGCTGGGGAAGCTGCGCTGGAAATTGAGCGGGTACTGGTCGGCCGCCGGGCCCAGCCTGGCAGCCTGGCAGGCTTCCAGTGCTTTGGCCTTGAGCGCGTCCGCCCCGGGGTAGTCCCCGGCCTCCGGGTAGCGGAAGACCGCCACCAGCTGTGCGGAATGGCCTGTGTCGCACGGGACCACCCTGGACGCCAGCGCTTCGGGGTTGAAGTCGGCGAAACAGTCGCCCAGCGCATACTCGGTGGCCGGCACTCCTTCCCGCGGTAGGGGCAGCGGTGTTGCGGGCGGGGTGACAGTGGTCTCAAGCACGCCGGAAGTTTCGGAATCCGCTGTTTGGGAACCCTGGCCGGAGTTCAGCCAGATGGCGAGCCACACCAGTCCGCTGACCACGGCCAGGAGCACGACGACGAAGAACGCCTTCCACAGGGCGCGTTTGGTTCCTGCCCGCATCCTTGGCTTCGCTTCCGGCACATGCTGGGACCAGGTGACGGATTCGGGTGCGGGGGCAGGGCCTGCGGCTGGGCTGTGCCCGCGGCCGGGGTCCTCGTTCCCGGCAGGAACCGTCGGAAGGCCGCCAGTGGGCGGCGAGGTGGGCTTCGGCGGGACGTCCTGGTTGTTCACGTGGGTGCATCCTCCTGCGTTCTTTCCGCGGTGGCAGCCTGTCAGCCGTCCAGTTTCGGCAGTTGTTTTAGCGACTCTACCGAAGAAAAAAGCTGGAAACTCGCGGGTGGAGCAGGGGAATAGTAGCGCAAACCACGGCAGGGCGTCCCGTCTGGCAAGCAGGGCAGGCGGAAAGCATGTAATCTAGGTGTACGACAAATTGACCAAACATTCCGGGGCCTCACCTACGCCAAGGTGACCACCTCCGGTCCAAGTACAAAAGGGGGTCACGCCATGGGGCGCGGCCGTCAAAAGGCAAAAGCTACCAAGCAGGCTCGGGATATCAAGTACTACTCCCCGAACACTGACTACTCGGCACTTCAGCGTGAGCTGACGGGTCCAGGCAGTCGTGCCACGAGCCATTATGCGAATGAGCCGGTCGAACCGGACTATTCGGCTTATGTGGATAAGTACGCGGATGATTTGGAAGAAGACGACGACGAGGTAGACACCCGTCGGATCGGCTAGTTGTCGCAAGCTGCCAACGCCTGAGGGCGGCAGCCCTGTGACGCCGCGGCACCAATGGATGCAGCAGGTGTTTCTGCAGTTTCCGATGGATCAGTGCAGCGCTTCTTTTTCAGTACCCTGATCCCCGCGGATCCAGGGTCCTGACTTCAGTTGGAAAGCCCGCTGTCCGCACCTTCAAAGGTGCTGGCAGCGGGCTTTTTGTTGCCGGTTTGCCGGGCAGTCCTGCCCGCACTGGTAGCCTGACCGCATGACTGCCCGCACCAAGTACGCCGAGGGTGAGCCCTGCTGGGCGGACCTGCAGACACCCGATGTTGCCGCTGCCAAGAACTTTTATGCGACGGTGTTCGGCTGGACGTATGAAGACCTGCCCACGCCGGATGGCCGCAGCTTCGCCCGCGCCTTCATGAATGGACAGCTCGTCGCGGTCATCGCCCCGCAAAACCCGTTGCAGCAGGCTGCCCGAACCCATGCCCAGTGGAACATCTATCTCGCCTGCAGTGATGCCGCAGCCACTGTGCAGGACGCCGGCCACGCCGGCGGGACTGCGGAGTTCGGACCCGAAACAGTAGGGGATACCGGCGTCCTCGCTTTTCTGAGGCCTCCCGGGGGCGGTACTACCGGCATCTGGCAGGCCGGAACGCATGCAGGAAGCCACCTGTACGACGAACCCGGTGCACTGGCATGGGCGGAACTGTCGACGCCCGAACCGCAGGCCGCCGTCGGCTTCCTCCAGCAGCTTTTCGGGCATGAGGTCACCGAATATCCCCAGGACGACGGCGGCAGCTACAGCACGCTGCTGGTGCAGGGTGGGGAGGTGGCCGGGGTTGTCCCTGCCGAGGCGGGGGAGGAAGCCGGCTGGCAGATTTACTTTGGTGTTGCCGACCTTACAGCAGCCGTACAGTCCGCAGTGGCCGCCGGCGGCGGGATTCTTGTGGAGCCGGACGACCACCCGGGAAATGGTTCGTTGGCCACCATCCGCGATGCGCAGGGCGGGATCCTGAACCTCATCCAGGTACAGGGTTAAACGCATCGGGCGCCCCGCAGCCGCCCGTCAGAGGGCAGCCGCGGAGCGCCCGCGGGAGTAGTGCTTACGCGTAGGCGTTGACCAGGCGGACTGCGCCGCCGTCCACGCCCTTGGCGCCCTGGACATAGTCCGGGCCGGACTTCAGGATTGAGTCCGAATCCTCGGTGACAGTGCCCATGACCCAGGACGGGAGGCCACGGTCGTTCAAGCGGGATACGGCGGCGTCCGCCGCTTCGGGGGAAACGATGGCCACCATGCCCACGCCAAGGTTGAGGGTGCGCTCCAGGTCTGCCAGCGGGACGTTGCCCAGCTCGGAGACCAGCTTGAAGATGGCCGGCAGTTCCCAGGTGGCGCGGTCCACCGTGGCCACCAGCCCCTGGGGGAGGACGCGCGCCAGGTTGGCGGCGAGGCCGCCGCCGGTCACGTGGCTGAAGCCGTGAACGGCAGCGCTGCCCGTCACCGGGAACGTGCGGGCCAGGTCCAGGCAGTCCGCGGCGTAGACGCGGGTGGGCTCCAGGAGTTCCTCGCCCAGGGTACGGCCGAGTTCGGAAACCTGGCGGTCCAGTGCCCAGCCGGCGTGGTTGATCACGCGGCGCACCAGGGAGTAGCCGTTGGAGTGCAGGCCTGAGGAGGCCAAGCCGATCACCACGTCGCCCGCGCGGACGCGCTCCGGGCCCAGGAGGTGGTCCGCCTCGATGACACCGGTGGCGGCACCGGCGACGTCGTACTCGTGCTCGCCCAGCAGGCCCGGGTGCTCGGCGGTTTCGCCGCCCACCAGCGCCGTGCCGGCCACCGAGCAGGCAGCCGCGATGCCGCGGACGATGTCTGCGATGCGCTCCGGCACCACCTTGCCGCAGGCGATGTAGTCGGTCATGTACAGGGGTTCGGCGCCCACCACCACGATGTCGTCCACCACCATGCCCACCAGGTCGAAACCGATGGTGTCGTGGATGTCCATGGCCTGGGCGATGGCAACCTTGGTGCCCACGCCGTCGGTGGAGGTGGCAAGGAGCGGCTTCTTGTAAGTCAGCAGCCGGGAGACGTCGTAGAGGCCGGCGAAGCCGCCCACCCCGCCGATCACCGAAGAGTTGTGGGTTGCCTTGATGGCACCCTTCATGAGCTCGACGGCGCGGTCGCCGGCTTCAACATCGACGCCGGCGGAGGCGTAGGTGATGCCGGCGTTGTTTGCGGCGGGCGTTGCGGAAGTCATACGGACTCTTTCTTGTCAGCGCCGGCGGCGGCGTGTACGTCCGGCACGAGGTCGGCTTCGGTCAGCAGGTTTTCAAACTCGGAGTCCGGTCCGGGGTCGCAGCCGGTGGCGCCGGACTTTTCCGCCGGGTCCACTTCGGGGTCCACGGCAAGGGCCGCAGTTTGGCCCGGGAGGGCGGACGGGGAGGGCTTCAGGCCGCCCAGGTCGGTGCGCTCCAGGAGGTTCTTGCCCAGCTTGTCCGAACCCGGGAGTTCGATGGGGTACTTGCCGGTGAAGCAGGCGGTGCAGAGGCGTTCACGCGGCTGCCGGGTGGCGCCGATCATGCCGTCCTCGGAGATGTACGCCAGCGAATCGGCACCGATGGCCTGCGAGATCTCCTCGATGGTGGCGCCGTTGGCAATCAGTTCCGCCCGGGAGGCGAAGTCGATGCCGTAGAAGCAGGGCCACTGGACGGGCGGGGAGGAAATCTTGACGTGCACGGCGGCGGCGCCGGCCTCCCGGAGCATCCGGACGATGGCGCGCTGGGTGTTGCCGCGGACGATCGAATCATCCACCACCACCACGCGCTTGCCGCGGATCACGGACTCAAGGGCGTTGAGCTTGAGCCGGATACCCAGCTGGCGGAGGGTCTGCGAGGGCTGGATGAAGGTACGGCCCACGTAGGAGTTCTTGACGAAGCCGTGGGCGAAGGGGATGCCGGATTCCTCGGCGTAGCCCACCGCGGCAGGGGTGCCGGATTCCGGAACCGGAATGACGATGTCCGCAACCTGGGTGTTTTCCCGGGCCAGCTGGCGGCCCATCTCCACGCGCGATTCGTAGACGGAGCGGCCGGCGATGGCGGCGTCCGGGCGCGCAAGGTAGACGTATTCGAAAACGCAGCCGGCCGGCGTCGGCTCGGCGAAGCGCTTGGAACGCACGCCCTCTTCGTCGATGGCGATGAACTCGCCGGGCTCGATTTCGCGGATGAAGCTGGCGCCCACGGTTGCCAGTGCGGACTGCTCCGAGGCGACCACCCAGCCGCGCTCCAGCCGGCCAAGGACCAGCGGGCGGATGCCGTAGGTGTCCCGCGCGGCGTAGAGGGTGCCTTCGTCCATAAAGACAAAGCAGAAGCCACCCTTGATCTTGGGCAGGAGTTCGGTGGCGGTCTCCTCGAGGGTCTTGCCCTCTTCGCCTTCCAACAGGGCCGTGACCAGGGCGGTGTCCGAGGTGTTGCCCTGCTTCATTTCACCGGTGAGGTTGCCGCCGTTGCGTTCCAGGATCATGGCGTTGAGCTCGGCGGTGTTGGTCAGGTTGCCGTTGTGCGCCAGGGCCACGGTGCCGGTGCTGGTGGCACCGAGGGTGGGCTGGGCGTTGGCCCAGTGGCTTGCGCCGGTAGTGGAGTAGCGGCAGTGGCCGACGGCCAGGTGCCCGGTCAGGGTGTTCAGCGTGGTCTCGTCGAACACCTGGGAGACAAGTCCCATGTCCTTGTAGACGTTGATCCGCTTGCCGTCGCTGGTGGCTATACCAGCCGACTCCTGACCGCGGTGCTGCAGTGCATACAGCCCGTAATAGGTAAGTTTTGCTACTTCTTCACCTGGTGCCCAGACTCCGAAGACGCCACAAGCGTCCTGCGGGCCTTTTTCGCCAGGGAGAAGATCATGGGAAAGTTTTCCATCGCCGCGTGCCACTGGTCGATTATCTCACGACATGGGGTATGACTTTTCCGGCCCGCGGTTTATGACCGGAGCTAGGGCTGGGGATCGGTGTCCGGCTCAGAGTCGGGAACTGACTCCACCACGGCCCGCTGCCGGCGCTTGATACTGCGGCGGTCCAGGATAAGGGCCAGCGCGGCGCCCAGGATGGCACCGAAGCCGGCAAACATCACCAGGAAGAAGCCGAAGACCGAGCCGGCATCGAAGCTGGCGTTCCCGGGAAGGCCGTACGCCACTACCGCCGCGGCCGCAATCCCCACCAATGCGCCCAGGATCAGGAAGGGCACATATTTGGGGGCCCGGCGCACTGTTACTTCGCGCCGCTCGGCAGGGGGTTGTTCAGAAGCCATGCCATCCAGCCTACTGCGGGCAGCAGATTAAGCACTCCGTACTGATATATCTATTGACAGGGGCTGTGGCCACTGTCATATTTTCCTGTAGCGCTATGCGCAATTGGTTGTGTAATACGCAATTGGTTGCGGCTGGCAAACCAGGAGGACGGCCTCGTCAGGCACATTTGCGTCAGCTAGATTGGCACGTGGTGCCGAGTCGCCGGATCCGCCCGGGTCCAGGAAAGGAACACGAGAACAATGGTCCATAAAGTTCAAGCCGTCATCGCCCGGGAGAAGGATGCCCCGGTTTCGCTGGAGACCATCCTGGTGCCGGACCCGGGTCCGGGTGAGGCGTTGGTGGATATTCTCACCTGCGGCGTCTGCCACACTGACCTGCATTACAAGCAGGGCGGCATCGGCGACGAGTTCCCGTACCTGCTGGGCCATGAGGCCACCGGCGTGGTCAGTGCTGTTGGTCCGGACGTCACCGAGGTGGCCCCGGGCGACCGCGTGATCTTGAACTGGCGTGCGGTGTGCGGGCAGTGCCGGGCGTGTGCCAAGGGCCAGCCGCAGTACTGCTTCAACACGGCCAACGCCACCCAGAAGATGACCCTGGAGGACGGCACAGAGCTGTCTCCCGCGCTGGGCATCGGCGCCTTCGCGGAGAAGACCCTGGTCGCGGCAGGACAGTGCACCAAGGTGGACCCCGAAGCCGATGCTGCCGCGGTGGGCCTGCTCGGTTGCGGTGTGATGGCCGGCATCGGTGCTGCCATCAACACCGGTGAGGTCAAGCGCGGCGAGTCCGTGGCCGTCATCGGCTGCGGCGGAGTGGGCATCGCCGCGATCGCCGGGGCCAAGCTGGCCGGTGCCACGACGATCATCGCCGTCGACATCGATGACAACAAGATCGAGATGGCCAAGTCCCTGGGTGCCACGCACGGGGTGAACTCCAAGCAGGAGGACGCCGTCGAGGCGATCCGTGCGCTGACCGGGGGCAACGGCGCTGACGTGGTGATTGACGCCGTCGGCCGTCCCGAGACCTACAAGCAGGCGTTCTACGCCCGCGACCTCGCCGGCCGGGTGGTCCTGGTGGGCGTCCCGACGCCGGAAATGACGCTGGAACTGCCGCTGCTGGACGTGTTCGGCCGGGGCGGATCACTGAAGTCCTCCTGGTACGGCGACTGCCTGCCCTCCCGCGACTTCCCGATGCTGGTGTCCCACTACAAGAAGGGCAACCTGGACCTGGACGCCTTCGTGTCGGAGCGCATCACCATCGACCAGGTGGAGGAAGCCTTCGAAAAGATGCATCAGGGCAAGGTCCTGCGCTCGGTGGTGGAACTGTAATGGCAGTACAGATTGAGAACCTGGTCACCTCGGGGACGTTTTCGCTCGACGGCGGCACGTGGGATGTGGACAACAACGTCTGGATCGTGGGCAACGACGAGGAATGCGTGATCATCGATTCCCCGCATGACGCCGCGGCGATCATCAACCAGGTCCGCGGCCGGAAGGTCAAGGCCATCCTGCTGACGCACGCGCACAACGACCACATCGGCGCCGCCCGGGAAGTCGCGGACGCCGTGGGCGCCCCGATCGTGCTGAACCCGGAGGACCTGGTCCTCTGGGAGCAGGTCTACCCGGACACGAAGCCGGACCGGGAGCACCACGATGGTGACCTGTTCGAAGTCGGCGGCGCGACGCTGCGGGCCATCCACACCCCTGGCCACTCGCCGGGCTCCACCTGCTTCTACCTGGAAAGCGAAGGAGCGGTCTTCACCGGGGACACGCTGTTCAACGGCGGCCCCGGGGCAACCGGCCGGTCCTACAGCGACTACCCGACCATCCTGGCCTCGATCCGGGAGCGGCTGCTGGTGTTGCCGGCCGAGACTGTGGTCCGCACCGGCCACGGCGACAACACCACCATCGGCGCCGAGCAGGAAACCCTGGCGAAGGTCGCCCAGTAGCCATCGAAGTAACAGCAGTGTCCAGCAAAGGCGCGCCAGGAACCTTGGTGCGCCTTTGCTGGTGCCAGAAC
>NZ_JARHXQ010000116.1:0-11150 GCF_029222765.1 Arthrobacter sp. Cr_A7
CCGAGGTGCCGTTATCGCAGTCCAATTTCCGGACTGCTGCCAGTATCTAGTGCTTAGTTCGGATTCCCACGCTGTCGTTTGCGCGGATGTCGCTGGCGGATGCTCCAACGCTCACGGTGAAGGTTCCGGATGCCTGAGTCCATTGGTTCGTGGCGGCGTCCCATGTGGAGAGCGGGTGTGCTGCGGAGGAACCGTCGATCCAGAGGTCGATTGTCTGGCTGGCCCCGGGCGCGAGCTCAGAGGTGCGCTGGTAGGCGGCCAGTGACTTGCCCGGCGCCCCGGCGGTAGCAGGAAGGGTCAGGTAGACCTGTGCTATTTCGGTGCCTGCTGCCTGCCCGGTGTTTTTCACGTCGAAAGTGACGTGGATCTTGCCGCCCTTGGCACTGTTGGCGGAGTTTACGTGCAGGTTGTTGTATTCGAAGGTTGAGTACGAAAGGCCATGGCCGAAGGGGAATAGGGGAGCGACGTTGTTTTCGTCGTACCACTTGTAGCCGACTTCGAGTCCTTCGGTGTAGTCCACCTGCCGGATGCCTTTGCTGTCGACGACGCCGGGGAATTGTTTGATGTCGTTGCCTGTAGGTGTCTCCGCCAAAGACTTAGGGAAGGTCATCGGCAGTTTCCCGGTGAAGTTGACGTCACCCCAGAGGAGGTTTACGAGTGCCGGGCCCTGCTGTTCACCTGGGTACCAGGCTTCCACCACGCTGGAAACGTCGTTGAGCCATGGCATGGTGACGGCACTTCCGGTTTCGAGGACCACAATGACTTTCGAGCCGGGCTTTTTCGCGGCCGTGACTGCCTGGATGAGGGCGTCACCGCCGTTATCGAGGGACATTGATGTTGGGTCGGTGAATTCGCCCATAATTTTGCTTGCGAAGACGATGGTGGTGTCCGCGTTTGCCGCTGCGGCCTTGGCGCTGGTTAGGTCTTTGCCGTTGTCGTAAATGAAGTTACCGCCGGCGGCGTTGACCTTTTCCCGGATGGAATCGGCGGGTGCTACGACGCCATCGCATTTCAGTGCCGGGCCGAAGAACGATTGGCTGCAGACTGTGACAGCGTTAGGGGTAACCGTGGTATCGGCGCTGGCCTGAGAACCGATGACGGCCACAGTCTGCTTCGAGGTGGTCAGGGGCAGTGCACTGCTCTCGTTCTTGAGTAGAACTGCGCCCTTCTCGGCGATCTCCCGCGCTGCGGCTATTGTCTCCGGCGTGCGCGTGTTGACTGCCCTGTTGGCCAAAGGGTCGGTGGCCTTGGTCGCGCTGATGGGCGCGTCAAAGACGCCATGGGCGATGTAGGACCGAACGACGCTGTAGGCGGACTCATAAATGTCCTGCAGGGTCAGGGCGCCCGTTGCCACTGCTTCGTTGAGTTGGGCAGGGCTCGTGTGGGAGGGCCGGTTGATTTCTTGTCCGAGTCCGGCCTTGACCGCGCCAACGGTGGTCATTTTGGCGCCCGAATCAGAGAGGACGAAGCCCTTGAATCCCATGTCGTTCTTCAGGGCGCCGAGCGTGTCCGGGTTCTCGCAGGCGTAGACGCTGTTGATCTGGTTGTACGCGCACATTACGGCGCCCGGGTCACTCAGGGAGAGCGCGATTTCGAAGGGACGCTCGTACACTTCGCGCAGCGTCCGTTCATCCACGTTGGACGATTGGGTCGTCCTGTTGGTTTCCTGCTCGTTCGCCACGTAGTGCTTCAGCGTGGCAAAGACACCGGGATTGCTCTGCAGCCCATTGATTTGCTGCGCGGCCATTGTTCCTGACAGGAGGGAATCTTCGCCGAAATACTCGGGAGTTCTGCCGGCAAGGACGGAGCGGCCCGAAGAAATGCCGGGAGTCAGGACCCCCTGATAGCCCTTGGCGTACCCTTCCTCACCAAGCAGGGCACCCTTTTGGTAGGCGAGTTCTTCGTCCCAGGTAGCACCGAGTGCAATCTGGGCCGGGTATGCAGTTGAGTTTGCCTGGCGGATCCCGTCAGGCCCATCTGTCAGACCGACGGTTGGGGTACAGGGGAGTTGGAGTGAGCCGTAGTCGGCTCCCGAGGACCCATGCTTCTGCTCCGTGGGGTAGTTCGCGCCGAATTCGTTCAGCCATCGGTACATCTGATTTTTGCTGCTGTAATGCAGCAAGGCATCCGCGCGCTGTTCCGCCGTCTTGGAACGGTCCATCCAGGGCGCGGTGGCACAGTTGGCTGTCCAGCCGGCGGCCAGGGTGCTGATGTCAGAACCTGCGTACGGTTGCCACGTCTCTGCTGCCGAAGCCGGCAACATCGGTGTCATTCCGGCGGACGCCAAGGCAGCCATCCCCGAAACAGTGATGGATACCATCCTGCGTCGAATGAACGAGCCACGGGCAGCATCGGGAGTTCTCCGCTGCTGTCCTTGTCTGGAATACCTCAATGGATTCTCCTTTGAATGGGTGTCGACCGCTGGTCGAGAGTGAGCGCGAGCTGTCGGGGCATGCGGCATCCGAGACTATTGCTGACAAAGAAAAGCGTCTTACTGTCTACGCAACAGCCTCTGGAAGAAAGTTTTTCGAAACATGCCCCCAACTCGGCCACGTAAACCCTAGGGACGCGACACAATCAGTGTCAATAGGAAGGCAAATAGTTTCTGCAGACAGAAAATGTTTCGAACGTACCCCCGGAAGGTGTGACGTTCAGACGTCGGTAGTGCTTCTATCTTCCGGGCGCGGCTGTCGAATCGCGAACTTCCAAGGATGTCGACAGCTGGATGTGTTTGGAATCCGGCTCCTGACCGTCGTGCATTTGGAGGACGGTCCGAAGGGCCATGCGCCCCATAGCCTCCAGGGGCTGGCGGACTGTTGTGAGCTGTGGGGAGGACCAGGAAGCGAGCCGCGTGTCGTCGAAGCCGACCACACTTAGCTGGTCGGGCACAGCCAGGTCGAGCGATCTTGCTGCCTCGATGACGCCAAGGGCGATGGTATCTGACCCGGCGAATATTGCTGTCGGGGGGTGGGGCAACGTTAGTTGCTTGATGGCCAGGTCCCTGCCCGCCTCGTAGGTGAACAGGCCCCAGGATGTGAGGTTGGGGTCCAGATCCAGTCCGGCCGCCTCCAGCGCGGCCCGGAACCCGTGGTAACGCTCCTGGTTTGAGCCGGAAGCCTTGGGCCCACCAATGAAGCCAACGCGCTCGTGACCCAGTTCAACGAGATGCCCGGCCGCTTCAAGTCCGCCGGCCCAGTTCGTTGCACCAACGCTGACAATGTCCGGCCTGCCGAAGTTTATGGGATCCACGACCACTAACGGGACAGAGGCCCGTGCCAGTGCACGAAGATGCTGACTGGTCATTTGGGAAGTTACGACGATGATGCCGGTTCGGCCTTTGGCGCGTACTTCCCGGCCCCAGCCGGCATCATCCTCAGCGTCCCTGGGGATGATGCGAACGACAATGTCCACACCCATCTCCGTCCCGGCAGCAATGACACCCTCAAGAATCTGCGTCGAATAGGGGTTGACGATGCTGTCGAACACGATGTCCACGACCGGGTCCCGCACATCAGACCGGAATGTGGTCGGCGAGTACTCCAGAGCCTTCGCTGCCTCCATCACGCGCTGACGGGTCTCTTCCGAAACGTCCGGGCGGAGGTTCAGGACCTTCGAGACGGTTCCGACAGAGACACCCGAACGTGCGGCCACTTCATTCAGCGTCGCTCGTCGTGGCTTGGTTGCTGGCTGTTTCTCACTCAAGCTTTTTCTCCCGGCAGAGCTTCTTGGTCCGCAAACTTTTCGTTGCCAGTTGCAACTATATCGCTGGGTTGCAGAGAAGTCCTTGACTGTGTCCACGACAGCGCCTAATGTTTTGGCGACAATTTATCGGTTAGGTTCGAAACTTTTTCGGACACTCCTAAAAAACACCTTCGAAAAAAGGATGAGCAATGAAGCTTGCACCAGTCACCCGCCGCACCGCGATTGCGTTTGCCATGGTTGGAGCCCTGAGCCTGTCCGCCTGCGGGACCGGCCCGGGAAACGCGGAGTCGAAGACCGCCTCCGCGTGGGCTCTCACCGGCGGCGACGAGCAGACGTTCCGGGGATCATTCGATGAATGGAACCAGGCCCACCCGGAACAGAAAATCGACTCCCAGTTCTTCGCCAACGACGCGTTCAAGGAGAAGGTCCGCTCCTCCGTTGGTTCCGGCAACGCCCCGACGCTCATCTACTCCTGGGCCGGCGGCACATTGACCGACTACGTGAAGAACAAGAACGTGGTCGATATTACGGATAAGACGAAGGAACTGACCTCGCGTCTGATCCCATCCGTTGCCGCCAACGGCGTTGTTGATGGGAAGACCTACGCTGTGCCGAACAATTCCATGCAGTCGGTTGTGCTCTGGTACAACAAGGGCATGTTCGAACAGGAGGGCCTCCAGCCGCCACAGACCTGGGACGAGCTCATGGACCTGGTGCCAAAATTTAATGACAAGGGCATCGCGCCATTCGCTCTCGCTGGAGCCAGCAAGTGGCCCGAACTCATGTGGCTTGCATACCTCGCTGACCGCATCGGCGGACCTGAAGCATTCCAGGCAGTCGTCGACGGAAAGAAGGATGCCTGGTCGAACCCGGCCTTCAAAGAATCCCTCGAAAAGATCCAGGACCTGGTGAAGGCAAACGGTTTCATGAAGGGCTACGAGTCCACCACCACTGATGCCACCGCGGACATTGCAGCCTTCTACACAGGCAAGACCGCCATGATCCTGCAGGGGTCCTGGGTCTACCCCAACTACAAGAATGACGCGAAGGATTTCTTCGCAGCAGGCAACGTCGGTTACACGAACTTCCCCTCGGTCAGCGGTGGCAAGGGTGACCCCGCAAACATCATCGGAAACCCCGCAAACTTCTGGTCTGTCTCCTCCTCATCCAGCACTGAAGCGCAGGACGCCGCCACGAGCTACCTCAACACAGCCGTCCTGGACGACGCCTACGTCGACGGTCTGCTGAAGGGCGGCGCAGTTCCCCCGATCAAGGGCATCGAGGACAAGATTGCCAAGCTCGATGACGCCGACTACCTCGGCTGGGTCTACAAGCGGGCAGTCGATGCTCCAAGCTTCCAGCTCTCCTGGGACCAGGCGTTGCCGGCTTCACAGGCACAGGCGCTCCTGACGAACCTTGACCAGGTCTTCCTGAACCAGATGACCCCACAGGGATTCGTTGATGCAATGAACGCAACACTGGGTTCGTGATCCCGTGACCGCAATAAACACAGGGATCGGCGCGCGCCGCCGCCGCGCCGGTTCCACCCTGATCATGGCCGCCCCCGCGCTCATTTTGTTCGGCGTTTTCGCCGTTATCCCCCTTGTCGGCGTCGTTTTTCTCAGCCTCACGTCCTGGGACGGCCTTGGTACCCCGGCCTGGGTTGGCTTCGGCAACTGGCCCAAGGCGTTCGCGGATCCACTGACCTACAACGCCCTGCGGCTGACTCTGCTGGTTATGGTCGTGAGCTGGATCGTCCAGACACCTCTCAGCCTGCTGCTGGGTGTGTTTACCGCAGGACACCAGAAATACCGGACAGTGCTCTCGGTGCTTTACTTCGTGCCGCTTCTGCTGTCCTCTGCGGCCATCGCGATCGCCTTCAAAGCACTGCTTGACCCCACGTTCGGACTTGGCTCGATCGAAGGCCTCGGGATCCTTGCCCAGAACTGGCTCGGTGACCCGGTCCTGGCTCTGGCGACGGTCATTTTCGTGATCGCCTGGCAGTTCGTTCCCTTCCACACGCTTCTCTTTGCCGCCGGCGTCCGACAAATCCCGGCCTCCATGTATGAGGCTTCAACACTCGATGGCGCGGGCAGGTTCCAGCAGTTCTGGTACATTACCCTGCCCCAGCTGAAGCACACCCTCATCACCTCAACAACGCTGATCCTGATCGGATCACTCACCTACTTCGACCTGATCTTCGTCCTCACCCAGGGCGGTCCCGGAACTGCAACCCGTGTCCTCGCCCTCGACATGTACCTGAGAGGGTTCCGGTCCTACAACATGGGCGTCGCCAGCGTCATCGCCGTCATCCTGGCCGTGGTAGGAGTCGGGCTCGCGATCCTGCTGAGCCGCCTCAGCGGATCCAACCGCATGACAAGCCAGAGAGAAGGTGCATGATGACTGCGCTTACTGCGAACGACACCTTAACAACAAGTCCTGCGCCGAAGGCCCAGGGACGGCGCCGGCTCGGTGGCCGGAGCGCGCCGAACATCCTTGGAGCGGTCGGCGGTTTCCTCTGGCTCGCTATCATCATGGCCCCGATCTACTACGTGATCATCACCAGCCTTAAGACGCAGGCAGACATCTACGCGGATGGTCCCTTGGCGCTGCCTGCCAACCCGACGCTGGAGAATTATGTTCTCGTCCTGCAGAACGATTTCGTGCGGTACTTCACCAACAGCCTCGTTGTCACAGTGGTCGCTACGGCGCTCACCCTCGTTGTGTCGCTCCTCGCCGCCTACCCGATTGTGCGCAGCAGCAGCCGCCTCGCCAAGGGGACGATGTCGCTCTACCTGCTCGGCCTCGCGATTCCCCTGCAGGCCACGATCATCCCCGTGTATCTCCTGATTACGCGGCTCGGACTGTATGACACGCTGTGGGCGATCATCCTGCCCGCAGCGGCCTTCGCGATCCCCCTCAGCGTCCTGATCATCGTCAACTTCCTCAGGGACATCCCCCAGGAACTTTTCGAATCAATGCGCATGGATGGCGCGGGGGACTGGCGGATCATGCGTTCCCTTGTCCTGCCTCTCGTGCAGCCTGCGCTGGTCACCGTGGGAATCTACAACGCCCTTGGCGTCTGGAACGGATTCCTGTTCCCGCTGATTCTCACCCAAAGCCCCGAGAACCGTGTCCTCCCCCTCTCGCTGTGGACCTTCCAGGGACAGTTCTCAGTCAACGTGCCCGCAATCCTCGCTGCCGTTGTCCTCTCCGCGCTGCCGATGCTGGCAGCTTACATTTTCGGCCGTCGCTACCTCGTGGCCGGTCTGACCGCAGGATTCGGAAAATGACGCAAGAACAAGATCAAATCGACGGCCCCTGGCGCTCACCTGACACGCCCACCCAACACCGCGCAGCATCCCTTCTGGCAGTTCTCACCAGGGACGAGAAGATCAGTGCCGCAACCGGAGACCTGGAACCGCTGAACAAGTATGGGATTCCTGTTCTGTTATCACAGGACGGGCCCAACGGGTTGTCCCTGCCCGGCACAACCTCCTTTCCGTCGGGCTATTCCCTTGCGGCGACTTTTGACGAGGGCCTCGCCTGGGCCTTCGGCAAAGCCATTGGAACAGAGCTTCGAGGAAAGGCCCGTGCAGTATGGCTGGGCCCGGCCGTGGACATCACACGATCACCGTACGCGGGCCGCCAGACGGAGGCCTTCGGTGAAGACCCTGTACTCTCCGGCCACACGGCGCGTGCTGCCATCCTGGGCGCAAAGTCCACGCACACGATCCAAACCGTGAAGCACTTCGTGTCCAACAATCAGGAAACCGAACGAATCGGCTACCGCCGCGGAGACGGCGACCGGACACCGGGCATTGATGTTCGCGTCAACGAACGCGCCTTGGAAGAGATCTACATCCAGCCGTTCCGCGAAGCGATCCGAGACGGCGGCGCAGACGCGGTGATGTGCTCCTACAACCGGCTCGACGGGGTACAGGCGTGCGAGAACAAACCGCTTCTCGACCTCATCAAGTCCGATTGGGACGGCGTGGTGACACCGGACTACCGCTGGGCCGTGCGGGATCAGGCGGCAGCGGCAGCAGCGGGCGTTGACCTGCCCCAGTTTGACCAGGGAAACGGAGGACGAAACCGCGACGTGTTCGACTCGGACCTCGTCACAGAGGACCGGTTGGATGACAGCGTCCGGCGGATCCTCACCATGGTCTTCAGTTCCGGTCTGTTCGACCACCCGCTTCCCACCGCCGCACGCGATATCGTCAGCACCTTCGAGCACCGCGAACTCGCCACCAGAATCGCGGCAGAAGGATCTGTCCTGCTCAAGAATGACTCCCTGCTTCCGCTTGCACCTGCGCCCGGGACAAGGATCGCCGTAATCGGTCCGGCGGCCGCCGACGCCGTCTTCACCATCGGCGGTTCCGCTGCCGTCACAACACCCGTGGAAGAGCTCAGCACACCTTTGGGTGCAATTGACGCCCGGTCCGGACCCGGCATAACTGTGCAGCACGCCCAAGGTACACGCGGTGACGCACCTTTCCCCGACAGTATTGATACCCACCTGACCACCACGGGTGAAAACGGTCAGCAGGGTTGGAGCGCCAGCTATTGGAACGCAGTGGACCGTCACGGCGATCCGGCAGTGACCCGCGTCGAGAAGCAGATCTTCCATGACGGACTGCCCGACAACATGGGGGAAGACTTTTCGGCGCGCTGGACGACCAACCTCCTGCCCGAAGAGACAGGGCGGCACTACTTCACCCTGCTGTTCAGTGGAAGAGCTCGCCTCCTCATCGACGGAACGGAAATCGCCTCCGGCGAACGCGAGGAAATTGTCTTCCTGGCCGGGCCGCAGCTGCCCCTCTCAGGTCATGCCGACCTCGCCGCCGGGCAACCCGTCGAGATCGTCGTCGAATACACCACCGAGGCGGCGGGCTTCCACACCCCCTCGATCTCCCTCACCTGGCAACCCCCCAGCGCCTCCGGAATCGCCGAAGCCGCCGAAGTGGCATCACACGCAGACGCGGCCATCGTCTTCGCCAATTTTGTGGCATCGGAAGGAATGGACAGGCAGTCCCTGGCATTGCCCGGAGACCAGAACGCACTGATCACTGCAGTTGCAGCAGCGAACCCGAAAACGATTGTTGTACTCAACACCGGCGGCGCCGTCGTGATGCCGTGGATCAATGACGTGTCAGCCGTGGTCCAGGCCTGGTACCCCGGGCAGATGTTCGGCGATGCCATCGCATCGGTCCTTTTCGGAGACGTCCAGGGCCTGGGCCGGCTTCCGGTCAGTTTCCCCCAGTCCGAAGACGTTGATATGGCATCCGGGACCATTCCCGAATCTCAAGCGGGAGCGCTCGACTACACGGAAGGCACCCATGTGGGATACCGGTGGTTTGATCACGCAGGAGTTCAGCCGCTGTTCGCATTCGGACACGGTCTTGAATACACCTCGTTCGACTACAGCGCGCTGTCAGTGACGACACTGAACGAAGAAACTGAGGTCCAATTCACCATCCGAAACACTGGGGCAAGGCCCGGAACCGCCACACCGCAGATCTATGTCGGGCCGGCACATGGCGCAGGTGCAAACCCTGAACGGATACTAGCCGGTTTCGGCCGCTTCCACCTGCAGCCCGGGGAAACACTCAGGGTGGCGATTGATCTCCCTGCCGAACAGTTGTGCTCCTGGTTGCCGTCAGGCGCCAAAGAATTCTCTCCAGACAGGGAGTACTGCGTGGGGGAGTCCCACGACGACCTACGTTTGAGGGCTGACCTTACCAACGCCAGCAGGGCGGAAGCATGAGGGTGACGGACGAGATCAGCACTGCAAACCGGTACGAGAATGCGCAAGAGGACGCCACCACGCTCATCAGCAATCCCGTACTACGGGGCTTCAACCCGGACCCGTCAATTGTGCGGCGAGGCAATGATTACTACATCGCCACCTCGACGTTCGAATGGTTCCCTGCCGTCCAGCTCCATCATTCGACAGACCTTGCCAACTGGGCGCTCGTCGGTCACGGTATCAGCGATGACCGCATCAACCTGCGGGGAGTGCCGGCCTCGGGCGGAGTCTGGGCGCCCTGTCTGAGCGTCGACCAGGCGACCGGGCGCTTCTACCTTGTCTTCTCCATCATGAAGAGCCAGGTGGCCGAAGCGTTCGACGTCGACAACTACGTCATTTGGGCGGACGACATCACCGGTCCATGGTCCCAACCCCAGTACCTGACCAGCGTAGGCTTCGACGCATCACTCTTCCATGACGATGACGGATCGAAATGGGTCGTCACCCTGGAATGGGAAACCCGTGAGGGGCACGAGCACCCGGGGTGGATCGTCATCCAGTCGTTTAATCCGGACAATGGCGAGGTGGGCGACCCCGTCCGCATCAACCACGGAATTACGGACCGTGGAGCAGTCGAGGCTCCCCACCTGTACAAGCACAACGGGTACTACTACCTCATGACCGCCGAGGGCGGGACCGGGTTTGGCCACGGTGTGTGCCTGGCCCGATCAACCAGCATCGAAGGGCCCTACGAGTCCGATCCCGGGAGCCCCTTCATTACCAGCTGGCCAATTCCATACTTTGGACGCAACAATCGCGCCTACCTTCGTGAGGAGTACTTCAACCCCGCGACAGCTGTGCAGAAGGCAGGGCACGGCAGCCTCGTGGACACGCCCGACGGCAACTGGTACGTGGCACATTTATCGTCACGAACCCTGCCTGGCACCAAACTTTCCGTACTCGGGCGCGAAACTTCGCTGCAGAACGTGAAGTGGACAGACGAAGGGTGGCTGCGGCTTGAATCCGGCGGGAACATGGCCTCCGAAACATACACCGTACGGGGAACGCCGGTTCCTGATCCCTGCCGAGATGTGACGACCAGCTTCGAGGGAGGATTGAGTCCCCAGTTCGCTTCACTACGCGGCCCGACTGCCCCCACGTGGTGCCGGACGGGGAAAGATGGGATGGAACTTGTGGGCCGAGACTCCCTCTTTTCAAGGTTCGACCCGTCCATCATCGCAACACGGCTCACCGAGTTCGACGCCGATGCACAGACGACGCTCTCTTTTGACCCGTCCCACTTCTCACAGACCGCAGGTCTCGTTGTGTACTACGACAACATGAACTTCGCCTTCGCCCGGCTGACATGGGATGAAGCACGAGAAAGCCATGTGGTTGGACTGATACTCGCCAAGAAGGGCGAGAAACTCGAATTCCCCCTTGCCGAGCAGGCGGTACCGTGGGCAACAGTGGAAGACATCTCGCTGCGTGCAGAAATCCGAAGCGGCACCGTGCAGTTCCGCTTTACCAGGGAAGACAAGCAATGGGAACCGTTGGGTTCAGCACTGGACATCACCCACCTGTCCGATGAAATCGCGGGCGGTTTCACAGGAACCTTCGTCGGAGTGGCCGCGACAGACGGAGTCAGAAAGAGCAGAATCGCCACATTCCGCAACTTCTCTCTGGCGCACCTGCA
>NZ_JARHXQ010000117.1:0-5867 GCF_029222765.1 Arthrobacter sp. Cr_A7
CCGATGAACGCGATCTACCAGGCCCAGTCCAACCGGTACCTGCACAACCGCGGCCTCAAAGACACCTCCGACCAGCAGGTCTGGGCGTTCCTGGGCGACGGCGAAATGGACGAGCCCGAATCCCGCGGCCTGCTCCAGCTCGCCGCGAACGAGAACCTGGACAACCTGAACTTCGTCATCAACTGCAACCTCCAGCGCCTGGACGGGCCGGTGCGCGGCAACGGCAAGATCATGCAGGAACTCGAAGCGTTCTTCCGCGGCGCCGGCTGGAACGTGATCAAGGTCGTCTGGGGCCGGGAATGGGATGACCTGCTCACCCGCGACACCGACGGGTCGCTGGTGAAGATCATGAACGAAACCCCTGACGGGGACTACCAGACCTACAAAGCCGAATCCGGCGGGTTCGTCCGCGAACACTTCTTCGGCAAGGACCCCCGCACCAAAGACCTCGTCGCGGACCTCACCGATGACCAGATCTGGAACCTCAAACGCGGCGGCCACGACTACCGCAAGGTCTACGCCGCCTACAAGGCAGCCACCGAATTCAAGGGCAAACCCACCGTCATCCTCGCCAAAACCGTCAAGGGCTACGGACTCGGACCCCACTTCGAAGGCCGCAACGCCACCCACCAAATGAAGAAGCTGACCCTGGACGACCTGAAGAAGTTCAGGGACCACCTGCGGATTCCGGTCACGGATGAGCAGCTGGAGAAGGATCCGTACCAGCCGCCGTACTACCACCCGGGCACCGATGCGCCGGAGATCCAGTACATGATGGAGCGCCGCGCAGCCCTGGGCGGTTCCGTGCCGGAGCGCCGCTCCAAGCACGCCGAAATCACCCTGCCAGAGGCCAAGTCCTACGAGGTGGCAAAGCGCGGCTCGGGGAAGCAACAGGCCGCCACCACCATGGCGTTCGTCAGGCTCCTGAAGGACCTGATGCGGGATAAGAACTTCGGCAAGCACATCGCCCCGATCATCCCGGACGAGGCCCGTACGTTCGGCATGGACGCGTTCTTCCCCACCGCGAAGATCTACAACCCCAAGGGCCAGAACTACCTGTCCGTGGACAGGGACCTGGTCCTGGCCTACAAGGAATCCGCCCAGGGCCAGCTGATCCACCCCGGCATCAACGAAGCCGGCGCCGTGGCAGCGTTCACCGCCGCCGGCACCGCCTACGCCACCCACGGCGTGCCCCTGGTCCCGGTCTACGTGTTCTACTCCATGTTCGGCTTCCAGCGCACCGGCGACGCCTTTTGGGCAGCAGCGGACCAGATGACCCGCGGCTTCATCATCGGCGCCACCGCCGGCCGGACCACCCTCACAGGCGAAGGCCTCCAGCACGCCGACGGCCACTCCCCGCTGCTGGCCTCCACCAACCCGGCAGTGGTCACCTACGACCCCGCCTACGGCTACGAAATGGGCCACATCATCCGCGACGGCCTCGAACGCATGTACGGGCCGGACTCGGAAGACCGGAACCTCATGTACTACCTCACGGTCTACAACGAGCCGATCACCCAGCCCGCCGAACCGGAGGAACTGGACGTCGAGGGCGTCATCAAGGGCATTTACCTGCTCGCTCCCGCAAAGATCGACGGTCCCCGCACCCAGATCCTGGCCTCCGGCGTGTCGGTACCGTGGGCGCTGGAAGCCCAGCGGATCCTGGCCGAAGACTGGTCCGTCTCCGCCGACGTCTGGTCCGTCACCTCCTGGAACGAACTGCGCCGCGACGGCCTCGCCGCCGAGGAAGAAGCATTCCTCAACCCCGGCGAACCCGCACGCGTACCGTTCGTGACACAGCAGCTCGAAGGTGCCACCGGACCTGTCGTGGCCGTGTCCGACTACATGAAGGCTGTCCCGGACCAGATCCGCCAGTTCGTGCCGAACGAGTACGCCACCCTGGGCGCGGACGGCTTCGGCTTCTCCGACACCCGCGCAGCGGCCCGCCGGTTCTTCAAGAACGACACCCACTCGATCGTGGTGCGTTCCCTGGAGATGCTGGCACGCCGGGGCGAGGTGGACGCGCAGGCTCCCATCAAGGCCATCGAGAAGTACCGGCTGCACAACGTGAATGCCGGCTCAACAGGCAACGCCGGCGGAGAGGCTTAACCACCTCCAGCGCAGCGTCAACGACGGCGGCTCCCTCCGGAAGGCGGGGGCCGCCGTCGTTCGTCTGGAGGGGCGCCTGCTGTGTGACGCACAACAAGGCGGATTGTAGCCTTTGCACAAATGGAGCTTGCGGGACGCTGCCCGTATGCTCGAAGGATGCCAGCACCAGCCACCCCGTCCGCCAAGCGCAAACCGTCCCAGCCCAAGGTCACCCCGGAGAAGTCCGAGACCCTGAAAAAGTTGCGCGCAAATGTGGGACAGCTGTCCACCACCACCATGCGTGAGCTGGAAAAATCGCTCCCCTGGTACAGCCGGCTGAGCTCCGACGAACGGTCGGCCCTGGGCATGGTGGCGCAGAACGGCATCGCCGCGTTCGTCACCTGGTACGAGCGCCCGAGTTCCCCGTCATGGATCCTCACGGACGTCTTCGGTACCGCCCCGACGGAGCTGACCCGCTCGATCAGCCTGCAAAAGGCCCTGCAGCTGATCCGGATCGTGGTGGAGGTGGTGGAGGACCAGGTTCCGGTCATCGCGCCGGAGGCGGACCAGCCCTCGCTCCGGGAGGCTGTCCTGCGGTATTCCCGGGAAGTGGCTTTTGCTGCGGCGGACGTCTATGCGCGCGCCGCGGAATCCCGCGGTTCCTGGGATACCCGCCTCGAAGCATTGATCGTGGACGCCATCCTGCGCGGCGAAAATACCGACGCCCTGCGCTCCAGGATAGCGGCGCTTGGCTGGAAAGCGCAGGAACGCTTCACGGTCATGGTGGGTAATTCACCCTCCGAACCCAGCGCCAGCTACGTGAGCGAGCTGCGGCGCACGGCCGGGCGCTACGCGGAAGACGCGCTCGTGGGCATCCAGGGCGACCGGCTGATCCTCATTCTCGGAGGGGTCCAGGACCGCGAAACCGCCTACGTGAAACTCAGCGAGATGTTTGCGCCCGGGCCCGTTGTGTATGGCCCCGAGGCCGGTTCCCTGCTGGAGG
Organism: Arthrobacter sp. Cr_A7; assembly: GCF_029222765.1. Classification (NCBI taxonomy): domain Bacteria; kingdom Bacillati; phylum Actinomycetota; class Actinomycetes; order Micrococcales; family Micrococcaceae; genus Arthrobacter; species Arthrobacter sp. Cr_A7. Next base: position 3,092 of record NZ_JARHXQ010000117.1, read on the forward strand.
CCAGCGGCTCAGCACAGTCCGCCTTTGCCGGTCTCACCGCGGCCAAGGCCTGGCCCTCCGCGCCGCGGCCGGTGGCGGCCGACGACCTGCTCCCCGAGCGCGTCATCTCCGGCGACGACGCCGCCCGCCGCTCGCTGGTCAAAAACATTTACCGGCCCCTGCTGGCGGCATCCAATGGACTGGTGGAAACGCTTGGCACCTATCTCGAACTGGGGCATTCCCTCGAGGCCACCGCCCGTGAACTCTTTGTCCACGCCAACACCGTGCGCTACCGGCTGAAGCGGGTCTGCGACGTCACGGGCTGGGATCCGCTCCTTCCCCGCGAGGCGTTTGTCCTGCAGGCAGCGCTCGTGGTGGGCCGCCTTTCGGCCCCTCCAAAAGCCGCCGCGGAACGTCAGCCGTCGCGGAATCAACCCTGAGGCGTTGTAGACTTCCTACAACCTGACCCCGTGAGCTTGGTGCGGACAAACACCGCTGGATCACACAGTAATTTGGAAAGCTGGATACGTGCTTGCAATAGTCTGCCCTGGACAGGGCTCACAAACCCCGGGTTTTCTGGCCCCTTGGCTGGAACTTCCCTCGGTGGCAGGCCAGCTGGCCTCCCTGAGCGACATCGCGGGTATTGACCTGATCGCCCACGGAACCACCTCGGATGAGGAAACCATCAAGGACACTGCCGTAGCGCAGCCCCTGATTGTCGCCGCAGGGCTGGTGGCCGCGGCATCCCTCTTCGACGTCGAACTCAACTCCCTGCCGGTGATCCTGGCAGGCCACTCGGTCGGTGAAATCACCGCTTCCGCCCTGGCCGGTGTCCTGACCGAGCAGGAAGCCATGACCTTCGTCCGCGAACGTGCCAACAGCATGGCGGCCGCTGCCTCCGTCACCCCCACCGGCATGAGCGCCGTGGTGGGCGGGGACCCGGCGGAGGTCCTGGCAGCCATCGAGGCGTCCGGCGCCACACCTGCCAATGTCAACGGCGCGGGCCAGACAGTGGCCGCAGGAACCTTCGACCAGCTGAAGGCACTCGCCGACAACCCGCCGGCCAAAGCACGGGTCATCCCGCTGAAGGTTGCCGGCGCCTTCCACACGGGCCACATGTCCCCCGCAGTCAGCGCGCTGAAGGCGCTTGAGCCGCAGCTGAAGCCGCAGGCGCCCACTGTTCCCCTGCTGTCGAACTACGACGGCGGCGAAGTCACCGATGGCCCTGCCGCCGTCGACAGCCTTATCGCCCAGGTATCCCGCCCCGTGCGCTGGGACCTCTGCATGGAAGCCATGGTCCAGCGCGGCGTCACTGGCGTCATTGAACTGGCTCCCGCCGGTACCCTCGCCGGCCTGGCCAAACGCGGCATGCCAGGGGTCAAGACGGTGGCGGTCAAGACCCCCGACGATCTTTCCGCCGCCCTGGCACTCTTCGCAGAACTGGAGGGCAACGCATGAGCGTTCCCACGCTGAAGCAGGCTCCCCTCCAGGAGCACACCCGGATCCTTGGGCTGGGCGCGTACCGGCCAGACGTCATCGTCACCAACGAGGATGTGTGCCAGTGGATCGATTCCTCGGACGAGTGGATCCGGCAGCGCACAGGAATCGTGACGCGCCACCGCGCCAAGGCGGATGTGAGCGTCATTGACATGGCCGAGGGCGCTGCCCGTGAGGCGATGGAGAAGGCTGGAATCCAGGCCTCTGACCTCGGCGCTGTGATCGTTTCGACGGTGACCCACCCCTACGCCACCCCTTCGGCCGCTGCAAGCCTGGCTGACCGGCTGGGTGCCACCCCGGCCCCTGCCTTCGACATTTCCGCAGCATGTGCCGGCTACTGCTACGGCATCGCCCAGGGTGACGCCCTGGTCCGGTCCGGAACGGCCAAGTATGTGCTGGTGGTCGGAGCGGAGAAGCTCTCCGATGTCATCGACAACCGTGAACGAACCATCTCCTTCCTGCTTGGCGACGGTGCCGGCGCAGTCGTCATCGGCCCGTCCGACACTCCGGGCATCTCGCCCTCGGTTTGGGGCTCGGACGGCAGCAAGTGGGACGCGATCGGTATGACGCGCTCCATGCTGGACGTACGCGACCTCGGCATGGCTGCCCGCCAGTCGGACTCCACCGGCGACCTCGCGCTGCTCGAAGAAGCCCAGGAGCTCTACCCCACGCTTCGCCAGGACGGCCAGACGGTGTTCCGCTGGGCTGTCTGGGAAATGGCGAAGGTGGCCCAGCAGGCACTCGAGGCTGCCGGCGTCGAGGCCGAAGACCTGGTGGCGTTCATTCCCCACCAGGCCAACATGCGCATCATCGACGAGATGGTGAAGAAGCTGAAGCTGCCGGAGACGGTTACAGTGGCACGGGACATTGCCGACGCCGGCAACACGTCTGCCGCGTCCATCCCGCTGGCAACGCACCGCCTGCTGCAGGAAAACCCGGAGCTGAGCGGCGGTCTCGCCCTGCAGATCGGCTTCGGCGCCGGGCTGGTGTTCGGCGCTCAGGTAGTTGTCCTTCCCTAGCAACGCCCCACGGGCCGCATCCGCGGCCCGGCCCATTTCCGGCAGCCCCTGCCGGCAACACAAGAAAAGGAGCCACTAATGGCTAGCAACGAAGAGATCCTGGCCGGCTTGGCTGAAATCGTCAACGAAGAAACCGGCCTGGCCCCGGAGGCTGTGGAGCTGGACAAGTCCTTCACCGAGGACCTGGACATCGACTCCATCTCGATGATGACCATCGTTGTCAACGCCGAAGAGAAGTTCGGCGTGCGCATCCCGGACGAAGAGGTCAAGAACCTCAAGAC
>NZ_JARHXQ010000118.1:0-38378 GCF_029222765.1 Arthrobacter sp. Cr_A7
CCGCACGAACGCACCGGCGCCCGCCCCGAATTCAGCTACTTGTCGTTATCCGACTTCGCACCAAGCGTCGTCTTCTGGACCTGCATGAGGAACTCGACGTTGCTCTGGGTTTCCCGGATCTTGTTGGTCAGCAGTTCAAGGCTCTGCTGGGTCTCGAGTCCGGAGAGGACGCGTCGCAGCTTCCACATGATCTTGACTTCCTCGGCCGAGAGCAGGTTCTCCTCGCGGCGGGTGCCGGACGCGTTGACGTCCACGGCGGGGAAGATGCGCTTGTCTGCCAGCTGGCGGGACAGACGCAGTTCCATGTTGCCGGTGCCCTTGAACTCTTCGAAAATGACCTCGTCCATCTTGGAACCGGTCTCCACGAGGGCCGTTGCCAGGATGGTGAGCGAGCCGCCGTTTTCGATGTTGCGGGCTGCACCAAAGAAGCGCTTGGGCGGGTAGAGGGCTGCGGAGTCCACACCACCGGACAGGATGCGGCCGGAGGCCGGTGCTGCCAGGTTGTAGGCGCGGCCCAGGCGGGTCATGGAGTCCAGCAGGACCACCACGTCCATGCCCATTTCCACGAGGCGCTTGGCGCGTTCGATGGAAAGTTCGGCCACGGTGGTGTGGTCATCGGCAGGCCGGTCGAAGGTGGAGGCAATGACCTCACCCTTGACGGTGCGCTGCATGTCCGTGACTTCTTCGGGGCGTTCGTCAACCAGAACCATCATGAGGTGGACCTCAGGATTGTTGGTGGTGATGGCGTTCGCGATGGACTGCAGGATGAGCGTCTTGCCGGCCTTGGGCGGGGAGACGATCAGGCCGCGCTGGCCCTTGCCGATGGGAGCCACGAGGTCGATGACGCGGGGGCCGATCTTTTTAGGATCGGTCTCCAGGCGCAGGCGCTCCGACGGGTAGAGCGGAACCAGCTTGGCGAATTCGACGCGGTCCTTGAGATCTTCGGCGGTCTTGCCGTTGACCGAGGTGACGCGGACCAGCGCGTTGAATTTCTGGCGGTTGGACTGCTGGCTGCGGTCTTCGCCGTCGCGGGGGGCACGGATGGCACCTACGACGGCGTCACCCTTGCGCAGGTTGTACTTCTTGACCTGGGCCAGGGAGACGTAGACGTCGTTCGGGCCCGGGAGGTAGCCGGAGGTGCGGATGAAGGCGTAGTTCTCCAGCACGTCCAGGATGCCGGCAACCGGCAGCAGGACGTCGTCTTCGGTGACCTCGACGTCGTCGACGTCGGGTCCCTGCGCACGGCCGCGACGGCGGTCGTTGCGATCGCGGAAGCGGTCGTTGCGGGAACTGTTGTCCCGGTCCTGCCCGCCCGAACGGTCATTGCGGTCGTTCCGGTCGCGGCGGTTGCGGCGGTTCCGGCGGCTGCCGCCGTCCGTATCGTCGCCGTCGCGGGTGTCGTCGCGGCGGTTGCCTTCGCGCTGGCCTGCCTCACGGCTGCCGGCGTTGTCACGCCCGCCGTCGGAGTCGCGGGCTGCGCTGTCCCGGCCACCGCGTGTGCGGCCTTCGCGGCGGTCGGTGCGCTGGCCGGCGTCGACCGTGTCAGCGGCAGGCGCCTCGGAGCGCTGCTCCGTGGAGTGCTGTTCCGTAACGGCCTGTTCGGGTGCGGGCTGTTCGGCGGGGGCCTCAACAGGTGCTTCCTGGACTGTGGCGGCAGCTTCGCCGCGGCGGCGGTTGCGGGTGCGCGGCTGGCGGCGCTCGGCGGCGCCTTCCGTTTCCGTGGCTTCGGCAACGGCAGGAAGTTCCACCTGGGTGGGGGCGGCCGGAGCCTCGGCGGCTTCGCCGGCGGCAGGAGCTACAACGCCGTCGCTGACAGCCCGGCGGCTGCGGCCACGGCCACGTGCACGGGTTGCTTCAGCAGGAGCCTCAGCAGTTTCGGGTGCAGCAGCGGCAGGAGCGGTGACAGCCGGAGCAGCCACGCTCTCGGTAGCCTTTTCCGCCTTCCGGGCCGGAGCCTTGGTGGTGGGGGTGCCGGCGCGATGGGCGGAAATGGCCGAAACCAGGTCTCCCTTGCGCATGCGGGAACCGCCCGAAATCCCCAGCTGGCTGGCAAGAGCCTGCAGCTGGGCGAGCTTCAGGCCGGCCAGGCCGCTGCTCTTGGCGGGTGCTGCCGGTGATTCGGCAGCAGAAGTTGATAGTTCCACAGCTGGCGACAGCTCAGTGGTTTCGGTCACGAAGGATCCTTCCCCCTCGACGGCGTCCAGACTGGGAGCTGGACGCGATGATTTGATCTGGGCTGCAGTTCAGATCTGCAGCCGGATTTCGGCCTTGCCGGTTGGATATCGGCCAGCAGGGCCGGATACTGATTCACCCTCCGCTCCGCCCATGGCGGAACGCCGGACTGACGCTTTAGGGGCAGTTGGATGCTGCAGATTCCTGCGACAGACCAAGCAGGTGGCACCGGAATACATTCGCAGTAGGAGATCAAAGAGCAAGTGAATGCAGGACCAGATCAGATAGGCGGAATTACCGCCGGTGCAAGTCCACCTTAGCACCTTCAACGTCCACTGCCAGCTTCAGAACACGCCAGGCCACATCAGGCGTGTTGGCGGAGGTGAACGCCTCGATGAATGCCAGTGCATCTGAGGCTTCCGCTTCACCGTTGGCCAGGACCAGGACGGTGGGTCCGGCGCCGGAAACCACTGCCGCATGCCCCGCCGTGCGCAGGGCGGCGATCAGCGCTGCGCTCGGCTGCATCGCCTCCGCCCGGTAGCTCTGGTGCAGGTAGTCTTCGGTGCCGGCAAGCAGGAATTCCGGTTTCTGCGTCAACGCGTGGATCAGCAGCGCCGCCCGCCCGGAGTTCATGGCTGCGGCGTGGTGTCCCACCGAGGCCGGGAGCAGAGAACGGGCCGCTTCGGTTGAGAGCTCGAAATCCGGAACAGCCACGATGGGGATGACCGGGTCCGCGACCGTGGCGCTGGTGCTGCTGTACTGGTCACTGTCCTGCCACGACAGCGCCAGTCCGCCGAAAATTGCCGGTGCGACGTTGTCCGGGTGCCCTTCCAGCTCGCTGGTGAGCTGCAGGATCCATTCCTGTCCGCGCTGGTGTTCTGCCGGCACCATCGCGTTAGCGGCCGATACGGCCGCCACCACTGCCGAGGCGGACGAGCCCAGGCCCCGTCCGTGCGGGTTGACGTTGTCAGCCGTCACCTTGAGGCCGGCGTGCCGGAATCCCAGGCGCTCAAAGGCGGCGTCCATGGCCCGGATCACCAGGTGGCTGGCGTCCCGCGGCAAAGTCTCCGCACCTTCGCCACGGAGATCGAACAGGAGCTCGTCCGTGTCCAGGCTTTCCACGGTCAGGGTGTCGTGCATTGCCAGGGCCAGCCCCAGGCTGTCATAGCCGGGGCCAAGGTTGGCCGTGGTGGCCGGAACCCGGACCGTGACCCGCTGGCCGGCCTCGATGAGTTGCAGTCCGACGGTGGCCTGCGAGGTGGTGTCCAAGGTTATTTTTCTTCCAGTCCCAGTTCAGCAGCAACGGTGACAACGTCGTTGGAAACCTTGACCGGCTGCACGTCGCTTCCATCCTCGGTGCGCAGTGCCCACTGGGGGTCCTTAAGGCCGTGGCCGGTGACGGTGATGACGATGGTTTTGCCCGAGGGAACTTCGCCTGCAGCGTGCTTCTTCAGCAGGCCCGCGACGCCGGCGGCAGAGCCGGGCTCCACGAAGACGCCTTCGCGGGAGGACAGCCAGCGGTGTGCGTTGAGGATTTCCTCGTCGGTGACGGCGTCGATCAGCCCGCCGGATTCGTCGCGGGCGCCGATGGCGCCATCCCAGGAGGCGGGGTTGCCGATGCGGATGGCCGTGGCGATGGTGTCAGGTTCGGTGATGGGGTGGCCGGCGACAAAGGGCGCGGCACCCGCTGCCTGGAAGCCCCACATGGCGGGCGTCTTGGTGGAAACCGCGGGAAGCGTGCCGGCCGTCGCGGACTCGAACGGCGCGGAGTACTCCTTGTAGCCCTTCCAGTAAGCGGTGATGTTGCCGGCGTTGCCCACCGGAAGCACGTGGATGTCAGGAGCATCGCCCAGCGCGTCCACGATCTCGAAAGCGCCGGTTTTCTGCCCCTGGATGCGGGCGGGGTTGACGGAGTTCACCAGGAAAACCGGGTAGGACTCCCCCAGCTTCCGGGCGATGTCGAGGCAGTTATCAAAGTTGCCGTCCACCTGCAGGAGGGTGGCGCCGTGCGCGATGGCCTGGCTGAGCTTGCCCATGGAGATCTTGCCTTCGGGAACCAGGACGGCGCACTTCAGGCCGGCCGCGGTGGCGTAGGCAGCAGCGGAGGCGGAGGTGTTGCCGGTGGAGGCGCAGACAACGGCCTTGGCACCGGACTCGACGGCGGCCGTCATGGCCATGGTCATGCCGCGGTCCTTGAAGGAGCCGGTAGGGTTCATGCCCTCCACCTTGAGGTAAACCTCGGAACCGGTGAGTTCCGAGAGCTTCTGCGCGTGCACCAGCGGGGTGCCGCCCTCGCCCAGGGTGATGACCCGGGTGGATTCCGTCACGGGCAAACGGTCAGCGTATTCGCGGATAACGCCGCGCCATTGGTGAGCCACTTAGACTCCTTCTACCCGCAGAACGGATGTAACTGAATTGATGACGTCCAGGCCCTTCACGGCCTCAACGGTGGCCGCGAGGGCAGCCTCTGACGCGCGGTGGGTAACGATCCGCAGTTCCGCGGATTCCACGTTGGACTCCGCGTCGCGGTGGATGGTCTGCCGCATGATTTCGATGGAGACGCCGTGCTCGGCGAACAGCTGGGCGATCCTTGCCAGCACCCCCGGCTGGTCGGCAACATCCAGGCCGATGTAGTAGCTGGTGACGGCAGCGTCGATGGGCAGCGCCGGAACATGCCCGGTGGTGGTCTCGGTGCGCTGCGGTCCGCCGAGGACCAGGCGCCGCGCCGCGGAGACGAGGTCGCCTAACACCGCGGACGCGGTGGGGGTACCGCCTGCACCTTGGCCATAGAACATCAGCTCGCCCGCATTCTCGGCCTCGATGAAGACGGCGTTGAACGCGCCGCGGACGGCGGCCAGGGGGTGTTCGCGGGGCAGGAGCGTGGGGTGGACACGGACGGACACGCCCTGGTTGCCGTCGGCATCCGTGAGCTTCTCGGCGATTGCCAGGAGCTTGATGACGAAGCCGGCGTCCTTGGCCGCGGCGATGTCCGCCGCGCTGACCTTGGTGATGCCTTCGCAGTGGACGTTTTCCAGGGCGAACCGGGTGTGGAAGGACAGCGTGGCCAGGATGGCGGCCTTGGCCGCGGCGTCGTGGCCTTCGACGTCGGCCGTGGGGTCCGCTTCCGCGTAGCCGAGGCGCTGGGCTTCTGCCAGCGCGTCGGCGAACTGGGCGCCGGTGGAATCCATCTGGTCCAGGATGAAGTTGGTGGTGCCGTTGACGATACCCAGCACGCGGGTGATCCGGTCTCCGGAAAGGCTGTCCCGGATGGGGCGCAGGATGGGGATGGCGCCGGCAACGGCAGCTTCGTAGGAGAGCTGCACGCCGGCCTTGTCGGCTTCCTCGTAGAGGGTGGGGCCGTCCTGGGCCAGCAGGGCCTTGTTGCCGGTGACCACGCAGGCGCCGTTGCTCAGCGCGGAGAGGATGAGCGTGCGGGCAGGCTCGATGCCGCCCATCAGCTCGATCACCAGATCGGCGTCCTTGACCAGGGTCTCGGCGTCGGTGGTGAACAGGTCCTGCGGCAGCTCAACGTCCCGCTTGGAATTCACGTTGCGCACGGCGATGCCGCTGAGCTGGAGGCGGGCTCCGGTGCGGGCGGCCAGGGCGTCGGCGTCCTCAATGAGAATCCGCGCAACCTGGGCCCCAACGTTGCCACAGCCCAGCAGGGCCACTTTCAGGGTTCGCAATTCAGTCATTCAGACTCCCATGTCGCGGTTCAGCAGATCTTCTTCGGTTTCCCCGCGGACAATCAGCCGGGCAGATCCGTCGCGCACCGCGACAACGCCCGGCCGGGCCAGATAGTTGTAGTTGCTCGAGAGGGCCCAGCAGTAGGCGCCGGTCCCCGGTACAGCAAGCAGATCACCGGCTGCCACGTCCTCGGGCAGATATACATCTCTAACAACTATGTCGCCGCTCTCGCAATGTTTGCCCACCACGCGGGACAGCTGCGGGGCCGCGGCCGACGTGCGGGACGCCAGAATTGCCGAGTAATCCGCGTCGTAGAGCACCGGGCGGGCGTTGTCGCTCATCCCGCCGTCCACTGAAACATAGCGGCGCGGATACGTAACGTTGTTACCGTCCTCACGTCCGCCGGAAGCGGCCGGCGCGTCGACGCGCACGGTCTTCAGCGTGCCCACCTCATACAGCGTGAAGGTGGTGCTGCCCACGATGGCGCGTCCGGGTTCAATGGAGATCCGCGGCGACTCAATGCCCAGCTCAGCGCAGGTTGAACGCACGACGGCGGCCATCGCCGTCGCGATGTCAGCGGCGGGGCGGGGGGTGTCCACCGGGGTGTAGGCGATCCCGTAGCCGCCGCCGAGGTCGAGCTCCGGCATCACGATGGAGTACTTTTCCTGCATCGCAGCGAGGAAACGGAGCAGCTTCTCCGCAGCCAGCGCAAAGCCGTCCGGTTCAAAGATCTGGGAGCCGATGTGGCAGTGCAGGCCCAGGAGGTCGATGCCGGGATGCGCCGATGCCGCCGCCACCGCTTCTTCGGCCGCCGACAGGCCGGCCTGTTCGGTGGTGTCGGCCGCCATGGAGAGTCCGAATTTCTGGTCCTCGTGGGCGGTGGCGATGAATTCGTGGGTGTGGGCGTGGACGCCCGGGGTGAGGCGCAGCATGACCTTGGCCTGCTCACCGCGGGACTGGGCGATGTCTCCCACCCGGACGAGCTCGGACAGGCTGTCCACGACGATCCGGCCCAGGCCCATGTCGAGCGCACGGTTGAGTTCGGCGTCGGACTTGTTGTTTCCGTGCAGCGCCACCCGCTCCCCCGCGATCCCGGCGCGGGCGGCAACAGCCAGCTCGCCGCCGGAGGCGGTGTCCAGGCAGAGCCCTTCCTCCTCCACCCACTTCACCACGGCACTGCACAGGAAGGATTTTCCGGCGTAGTAGACATCCACGCCGCCGCAGATGTCAGCGAAGGCAGCGTCGAAGGAATCCTTGAAGGCGCGCGCCCGGGCGCGGAAGTCGGCCTCGTCCATGACGAACAGGGGCGTGCCGAACTGCTGCTTCAGCTCGGATACTGACCGCCCGCCGACAGTGAGTTCGCCGAGGTCGTTGCGCTGCACGCTTCCTGCCCACATCGGCTCCTGCAGGGCATTCAGGTCAGCAGGAACTGCCAGCCACTCCGGCGCCAGCGGGGATGCGGTGTTTCCGGTCTGCACAGACATTGCCGTCACATCCGTTCCGGCGCCGAAACGCCAAGCAGGTCGAGGCCATTGGCGAGTACCTGGCTGGTGGCATCGTTGAGCCACAGCCGGGTGCGGTTGACGTCGGTCACCTCTTCATCGCCCATGGGCGCGATGCGGCAGGCGTCATACCAGCGGTGGTAGGCGCCGGCGATGACTTCGAGGTGGCGGGCCACGCGGTGCGGTTCGCGCAGCTCCGCAGCCTTGGCGACGATCGAGGGGTAGCTGCCCAGGTGGGAGAGCAGCTCGTTCTCCGTGGCGTGGTCCAGCTGGGACGCGTCGAAGGCAGAACGGTCCACTCCGGCGGCCACGGCGTTGCGGGCTGCACCGCGCGAACGGGCATGGGCGTACTGCACATAGAACACCGGGTTCTCGTTGCTGTGCTTCTTCAGCAGCTCCGGATCAAGGGTGAGCGGCGAGTCGGCCGGGAACCGGGCCAGGGAGTAGCGGACGGCGTCCTTGCCCAGCCAGTCGATCAGGTCCTTGAGCTCAATGATGTTTCCGGCGCGCTTGGACAGTTTGGCACCGTTGACGGACACCAGCTGGCCGATCAGCACTTCAATGTTCTTCTCGGGATCGTCCCCGGCACAGGCGGCAATGGCCTTCAACCGGTTGATGTAGCCGTGGTGGTCGGCGCCAAGCAGGTAGATCTTCTCGGTGAAACCGCGGTCCTTCTTGGACAGGTAGTAGGCGGCGTCCGCGGCGAAATAGGTGGGCTCGCCGTTGGCGCGGATCATCACGCGGTCCTTATCGTCCCCAAAGTCCGTGGTCCGCAGCCAGACGGCGCCGCCGTCGTCGAACACGTGGCCCTGCTCGCGAAGGCGGGCAACGGCACTTTCGATCGCGCCGGCGTCGTGCAGTTCCTGCTCGGAGAAGAAGACGTCGAACTCGACGCCGAAGTCCGCAAGCGTGGCCTTGATGTCCTTCATCTGCGCCTTGTAGGCGGCAGAGCGGATCACCGGGAGCGCGGCAACTTCGGTGAGTTCGCGGATGTCCGGGTGCTCGGTGAGGACTTCGTGGCCCAGGTCCGCGATGTACTGGCCCGGGTAGCCACCCTCCGGTACCGGGCGGCCGTGCAGGCGGGAGTAGACAGAGTTGGCGAAGACGTTCATCTGGGAGCCGGCGTCGTTGATGTAGTACTCAGCAGTGACATCTGCCCCGGAGGCGCGCAGCACGCGGGCAATGGAGTCGCCGAGTGCGGCCCAGCGGGTGTGCCCGATGTGGAGGGGCCCGGTGGGGTTCGCGGAGACGAATTCCATGTTCACGGTGTGGCCGGCGAGCGCGGAGTTGGTTCCGTACTGGGTGCCAGCTTCGACGATCATCCGGGCGAGGGCACCGGCGGCGGCGGCGTCAACGGTGATGTTGAGGAAGCCGGGTCCGGCGATTTCCACCCCGGCAACGCCGTCGATGGCCTTCAGGCGCGTGCTCAGGACGGTTGCGAATTCGCGCGGGTTGGTGCCCGCCTGCTTGGCCAGCTGCAGCGCGATATTCGTGGCCCAGTCGCCGTGGTCCCGGTTCTTGGGCCGCTCCACGCGTACCTCATCAGGCAGAGCTGATGCTGAAAGGGCAATGTCACCGGTGGCGACGGCGTCTTTCAGGCTGGCGGATATGGCGAGGGAGAGTTCTTCGGGAGTCACCCCTCTAGACTACCGGGGGCCGCTGACAGCAAAGAATTGGGGCTGGTCCGGCGACCTGGGCATTCCACAGGGAATCCACAAGCCGGCTACAAGTTGAACCAATACGCTGGTTTCAGCGTTGACTCCAGCGTAAGCACCGTCCCGAACACTTAACCGAAATGAGAGCCTTTTTATGAGACCGTCAGTCCGCAAGAGTGTTTACGCCGGCATCGCCGGCCTGTCCCTCGCCGGAACCGTGGCCGGCTGCGCGCCGTCCGCTACTGAAAGCGTCCCCGTGTCCACCGGTGGCGCCACGTCGGAAACGGCGGCCGCCACGCCGTCGGCGGCCGCATCTTCCCTGGCCGGCAGCGGCTCCAGCTACAAGGACGGAACCTACAGCGCCGACGGGAACTATGTTTCCCCCAACGGAACCGAAACGGTGGGAGTGCAGCTGACTCTTGCTTCGGGCACTGTGACGGACGTCCAGATCACCCAGCACCCCTCCAACCCCAACACCCGCAAGTTCCAGGGCGAGTTTGCCGGCGGTATCGCCTCCCAGGTGGTGGGCAAGAGCATTGACGAGCTCAAGGTCTCCAAGGTTGCCGGTTCATCCCTTACCAGCGGAGGCTTCAACCAGGCAGTGGAACAGATCAAGTCGGAGGCGCAGTAGGCGGTGCCGGGCGGGAACTGGCAGGACTTCGTGTTCGACGGGATTGGCACGCGTTGGGAAATCTCAACACCGCTCCCGCTCGGACCGTCCCTGCGGGCACGCCTCCTGGCCAGGGTGGAAAAGTTCGACGCCGACTGGTCCCGTTTCCGGAGCGATTCCTTAGTGACCGCGATGGCCCGGGAACCTGGCCGCTATGACTTCCCTGCGGAAGCGGACCAGCTCGGAGAGCTCTACCGGACGCTGTACCGGCTATCCGGCGGTGCGATGACGCCGCTGATCGGAGCCAGCCTGGAACGCCTTGGCTACGACGCGGGCTATTCGCTTCGGCCTGCCGGTAGCGCCTTGCCGGCGCCGGCCTGGGACGCCGTCCTGGACTGGACCGGGACTGCCATCACGGCCCACGCTCCCGTTGTGCTGGACATTGGTGCTGCCGGCAAGGGCTTGCTGGTGGACCTGCTCGCTGCTGAATTGGCGGCTGACGGCGTCGACTCCTATGTCATCGACGCAAGCGGGGACCTCCTGGCGCACGGCGTGGGGGCGATGCAGGTGGGTTTGGAACACCCGTACAACCCTGAGCAGGCGATCGGGATTGTCCAACTCGACGGCCGCTCGCTGTGCGCTTCGGCGGCAAACCGCCGTGCCTGGGGCGACGGACTGCACCACGTGCTGGACGGAATGACCGGACAGCCCGTCCGGACCGCCGTCGCCACCTGGGCAATGGCGGACACTGCCGTACTGGCCGACGCGCTGGCAACGGCGCTCTTCTTCGTACCCGGGTCAGAGCTCCAGGAGACGTTCCCGTTCTCGTGGCTGACGGTGTTTTCCGATGGAAGTGCCGCCTATTCGGAAGAATTTGAAGGGACACTGTTCACATGAGCCCTGTTGAAACGCCGAAGACCGGTCCGGCTCCCTCCGTCGCAGGCCGCCTGGACACCATGCTTGGCCGGTTCACGATGTACCGGCTCATCCTGCTGGTCCTCGCAGCCCTGGCCGCCTACAGCCTGCTGTTGGATGTCCTCGGCTGGCTGACCTTCGGGATACCCGAGATGCTGGCCCACCTGGCGCTCTGCCTTGGTCTGACATACGCCTCCAACCGTGTACTGGCGGCGCTTTTCCGGGTGCGTCCGCATTCGGAGTCCTCACTGATCACCGGGCTGCTGCTCTATTTCCTGTTCTGGCCCTCGTTCCAGGCTCTGGACGTGGCCGGTGTGGCGCTGGCGTGTGTGCTGGCGTCGGCGTCGAAATATGCGCTTTCCTGGCGCGGCCGGCACATCTTCAATCCTGCCGCCGCCGGGGCCTTTGTTGCCGGACTTACGGGACTGAACATCGCCACGTGGTGGGCGGCCACCCCGGCAATGCTGTGCCTGCTGGTTCCGGGCGTGCTCCTGGTCCTGTACCGGACCCGGAAATTCCTGATGGCCACGGTATTTACCCTTGTTGCCACATCCATCATCACCGTGGAGCTTCTCCGCGCGGGGATGACGGCGGGCATGGGCATTTACCAGGCGCTGGCCCAGCGGCCGCTGCTCTTCTTTGTAGGTTTTATGCTCACGGAGCCCCTGACATTGCCGCCGCGCCGGTGGCAGCAACTGGCACTGGCAGCCGTGGTGGGTGTGGTGTTTGCGGTGCCCTACAACCTGGGTTTTATTGCCAACTCGCCCGAGGCAGCCCTGCTGCTGGGCAATCTTCTGGCTTTCCTGGTGGGCCAGCGCGGGGGCGTGAAGCTGCGGTTTGCAGGCAGCCGCCAACTGACCCCCAGCACCACCGAGTTCTCGTTCGAGCCGGCCAGGGCCGTGCGGTTCCTTCCGGGCCAGTACATGGAGCTGGACCTGCCGCACGCGAAGTCTGACGGGAAAGGACGACGCCGGGTGTTCAGCCTGACTGGTTCGCCTACGGAACGCCTCGTGAAGTTTGGTGTGCGGACCGCCGAGCCGCTGTCCGCCGCTAAAAAAGTCCTCCTCGCCCTGAAGCCTGGCGACGAGCTGGCCGCCACGTCCGTGGGCGGCGATTTCATCCTGCCCGGCGACCCCAACAAGCCTGTCCTGCTCATCGCGGCCGGAATCGGGATCACTCCCTTCCTTTCCCATCTGGCGTCCGGCCAGTTGCGGGAGCGCGACGCTGTAATGCTTCTTTTGGCCAGGAGCGCCGACGAGGTGGCCTACGCGGACGAACTAAGGGCCTCCGGCGTCCGGGTCCTGGTTCATCTCGCGGACGGTTCAGAGCCACCGGCTGGAATGGCCGCCGTTTCGGGACATGGCGCACGACTGGACGGGGAGACGTTGGCTCAGCTTGTGCCGGACATCGCCGCCCGGGACGTTTATGTTTCCGGTTCGCCTGCCAGTGTGGCTTCGCTTCGCCGTGCGGCGCGGAAAGCGGGGGCCCGGCGGGTGCATGTGGACTCTTTTTCCGGCTACTGATTGCCGCCATATATTGGCTGCCGGACGGACGGGAGCGGGTCGATTTTCCCTTGCAGGCCACCTTACTGCTAAGCTCTAGGACGTCCCGCCAGCAACGGCAGGAACCCCGGATTGCCCTCGTAGCTCAGGGGATAGAGCGTCTGCCTCCGGAGCAGAAGGTCGTAGGTTCGAATCCTATCGAGGGCACCACGTAAAGCACCCCGGTCTGTTGACCGGGGTGCTTTCCTTTTGCCCCTGGCTAAACCAACCGTATTGCGTCATCCAGCTGGCTTAGGGCTCAGTTCTGTCCCTTAGGCGTCACACGTCTCGAATGCCAACGAGAGGTGCCAGCCGGGGTCCGGGTCCCGTGGCAGCCAGACGTCCGGAACTCCTGGGTCTTCAGGCACGTCCCGGTCGTCCGGCAGATCAAGCAGCGCCAAGTCTTCAGGCAGCTCAAACCATCCTGGGGGCTGCACATCCTCTGGCAGCTCAAGCCAACCCGGCAAACCCGGGTCTTCAAGCAGCTCCAGATCCTCAAGCACGACCAACTCGTACAAACGGTCCCCGGGCAGCACGTCAGGCTCGGACTGACAGTCAGCCAACCCTGCAGGCCACTGTGGTGGTTCCCAGTCGGGGTGTTCGCTTTGATATGTGCGGCCGGTGGGTGAGGTCCAGCCGGGCGGTTGATCTTTGGTGGCCGGTGATGGTGTCCAGGCGCTGTTGTGCTTGAGCCGGTGGTGTTTGGGGCAGAGCTGTGCCAGGTTGCTGATTCCGGTGGTTCCGCCGTGCTGCCAGGCTGTGAGGTGGTCGGTGTCGTTGTCCAGGCTGTGGTTGTTGCAGCCGGGGAAGGTGCATCTGCCATCCCGAAGGCGGAGTGCCTGTTTCATTGCTTTGGTGAGCCGGTAGCTGGTGCGGCCGATCTCCAAAGGTGCCCCGTCCCGCGGGTCCACCAGGACCCGGTAGAAAGAGGTTGCCCCGTCCGCGACCAGTTCCCGTGCCATCGAGGCCGGGATGGGGCCGTGGCCATCGAGGATGGCGGGTTCGTCGGTGAGGCCGAGCAGCGCGAACACCGGAACAGTGACCAGCACGTCCGTCCGAGGGGCGGGCACTTTTCCGGCGAGGGTGCTGGCCGGTCCTGTGCTGCCGGTATTGTCACTGCCCGGATTTTTGCTGCGCGGATTGTCACTGCCCGGATTGTGGTCGGTGCCGTTGTTGTCCTGGGCGCCGGGGGTGCCGTTCGCGGGAATGTCCTCGTCGGTTGGGTAGTGGTTGCTGTCCGGGACGCCCAGATGCGCGGCTGCTTCGTCCGAGCCGACGAGCGTGGCGAGCCCGATGAAGGCCTCGGGGAGCTGTTCATCAATGCCAGCCTGGTCCTGGTTGCGGGTGTGGGGTTGGCCGCTGCCTGCTGTGTCCGCGCCAGCCAAGGTGGTGCGCGTGAGGAGGCGGTGGGCCAGGACGTCGGCGCGTCGTTGGGGCAGGGTGCGGGTTTCGTGGGGTCCCTGGAGGCCGCGTGCCATGGCGGTGGTGCTGTTCCAGATCGCTGACGCGGAGTCGGCGGGCAGGTACGCGGAGATCCATGCCATCCCGTTGCGGTCCGGGAAGTGCTCCACCCGCCGGTCGGCGACGCTCTTGGCGTGCCGCTTCTCGAGGGATTCGGGGTGGTGCCGCTCCCGCCAGGTGCGCACCTTGTGCCGGAACCGCGACGGCACCAGGTCGCCGGGCGCGGCCCCGCGCGCCGGCTGAGGCGCATTCGGATCGAAGAAATGCGCGACCAGCGCGGCGGCAGCGGCCGGGTCCAGGTCCGCGGTCTCGTCGGCGATGATCCGCGCGTGCAGCCAGGACACCTTCCCGGCAGCCAGCGCATCGATGGCCGGTGGCAGCGCGCACAATTGCCGGGACTGGCGGACGAACGCCCCGGCGGCCCCCGAACCGATGGTCAGGACACCGGCGATCTCCTCCACGACGGACATCTCAACAAAAACCCGCTCCTGCAGGGAAGCAGTGGGCGGGGTCATGGCCTCCTGCAGTTCGAGGGCCTCGGCGGCGTCCCGCGCCTTAATCGCCGCGACCTGCGCTTCCAACCGGGAAACGAGGCCCATACGTTTCAGCCGGAGCTCGTACTGCCGTTCCAGCACATCAACCCCGTCGCCAGCCACAGCGCCTGTAGCACCGCCGCGCAGCGACGCATCCTCAACGAACAGCGCATCAATGGCAGCAACGGAGGCAGAAACGCCCTCCATCACTGCCGATACAACCTCGCCCTGAACCATACAAACATCATCTGCGGAGGCACTGACATTGAGAGCCGACGGAAGTGGCGTCACTGAGGCGCCGCCCGCAGCGGCGGTCGGCGCAGAAACCAGCCCCACCCCGCCTGCCGCCGCGCCCGCTTCGTTTCCCATGCCAACATCCTCTACGGAGGCACTGACATTTTGATCAGTGTGAGAGCCGGCGTCGTACTCAGGCAGCTGACACGTAAGAACGCGGACCGTCCTTATCCGCGCGTGCGCCTGCCACGTATTGTCGGTGCCCCCTCGTAGGCTGAATTCACCAAGTTGAGGGGGTACGCCATGCACGTTCCATTCTGTTCCATCGTCCCGCCCTACCTGCTGAGGCGGCTGGCCCGGCAGGATGCGCCGGAATTCTCTGCTGCCGCGAGGGCTGCCCGGGAAGCCCTGGGCCATGTGGAATCGGTCCACGCGTCGCGAACCCAGGCCATGCCGGATGCTCCTTCGGGTGTCCGCCAGGCCAAGCCCGGCCCGGCCAACCGCACTATCTACGACGCTGGCGGCTCGGAAAACCTGCCCGGAAAGCTGGTGCGCAAGGAGGGAGAAGCGGCCATCGGGGACGCCGCAACGGATGAAGCCTACGACGGGCTGGGGCACACCCACCGCCTTTACGCCGACGTCTTCGGCCGTAACTCCATTGACGGCCGGGGGCTCCGCCTGGACGCCACCGTGCACTTTGGCGCGCTGTACGACAACGCGTTCTGGGACGGAACCCAGATGGTCTTCGGCGACGGTGACGGAGAGGTCTTCGAGCGGTTCACCGCGTCCCTCAGCGTCATCGGCCACGAGCTTGCCCATGGCGTGACGCAGCATTCGGCGGCCCTCGCCTACCGGAACCAGGCAGGGGCCCTGAACGAATCAATGTCCGACGTCTTCGGCGCGCTCGTTGAGCAGTACGTGAAGAACCAGACCACTGCGGAAGCGAGCTGGCTCATCGGCGAAGGGCTTTTTACCGCCGAGGTTGAAGGGGACGCCCTGCGTTCCATGAAGGCTCCGGGAACTGCCTACGACGACGATGTGCTGGGTAAGGATCCGCAGCCGGACTCCATGGACTCCTACGTCCGGACCAGCGCGGATAACGGCGGGGTCCACATCAACTCCGGCATCCCCAACCTCGCCTTCTACCTCGTGGCGAATTCGCTGGGCGGAAACGCCTGGGACGCCCCGGGCCTCATCTGGTACGAAACCCTCACGGGAGGCTCCTTGCCCACAACCGCAACCTTCAGCGTCTTCGCACGGGCCACAGCCTCTGCTGCCGTAGAGCTCTTCGGATCCGACTCGAAAGAGCATGACGCCGTGCGGCAGGCATGGGAAACTGTGAAGGTCAAGCTTTAACGGATGCCTGGTTGCCGGACTTTCAGCCGCCAGGCTGCATGGAAGCCCAGGAACCAGGCCATGAAGATCAGCGTGGAGCGCACCGGCGGCATTGCGGCGATGACGAGAGTGTGGACCGTGGACGCCCGGTCGGAAAACGCCATAAACCAGTGGCAACCGATCGTGGAAGCCTGCCCGTGGGACGCCGTGCCCCGGACTCCCCGGGCGGCGGCCGCGGAGTTCGCCGGCAACCAACCGGACCGGTTCATCTACTCCATCCGCGCCGGCGAGCGCCGGGCAGCACTGCCGGAGCGGGCCGTGACGGGCCCCTGGCGGGTGCTCGTGGACCGCACCCGGGCCGCAGCCCAGGAATCCCGGACGGGGCAAGGCAACAGCAACCTGTAGGGCAGCTCGTTAGAGAGATAGACGGCCCGGCCACGCAAGGGGTGGGCCTAACCAACGCAGGCCCGGCTAACCGACCTCAGCCAACTGGCCGCGGAAGGCCCGGCGGTAGGACTGCGGGCTGGTGTCGAGGACCTTGGCAAAGTGGTGCCGCAGCAGAACCGGATGGCCGAAGCCCGCTTCCCTGGCCACCTCGTCAATGTTCAGGTCAGTGGATTCCAGAAGCTCCTGGGCGCGGAGCACCCGCTGCGAATTCAGCCACGCAGCGGGCGTGGCTCCCGTTTCCGAGCGGAACCGCCTGGCAAATGTCCGGGCGGACATGTGCACCCGGGCAGCCAGTTCATTGACCGTATGCTCACGGTCCAGGTTCTGCACCATCCAGCGCAGCAGTTCCTCCATGGGGGCGGAGCCGCAGGTGGGCATCGGCCGGTCGATGAACTGGGCCTGGCCGCCGTCGCGGTGCGGAGGAACCACCATGTCCCGGGCGATTGCGGCAGCCACCTGCGCGCCCAGTTCCACCCGCACAAGGTGCAGGCAGGCGTCGATGCCCGCAGCGGTTCCTGCCGAAGAAATAATGGTGCCGTCCTGGACATACAGCACGTTCTCATCCACGTGGACGTCCGGATAGGCCGCCGCCAGCTCGTTGGAGTAATGCCAGTGTGTGGTGCAGCGCCGCCCATCGAGCAGACCGGCGCGGGCAAGGGCGAAGACTCCGGAGCAGATGGACATGACCCATGCA
This sequence comes from Arthrobacter sp. Cr_A7, assembly GCF_029222765.1. NCBI lineage: Bacteria > Bacillati > Actinomycetota > Actinomycetes > Micrococcales > Micrococcaceae > Arthrobacter > Arthrobacter sp. Cr_A7. Next base: position 16,787 of record NZ_JARHXQ010000118.1, read on the forward strand.
CCCCTGGCGTGGGCGGCGCGAAGTGCTTCCAGCACGGACTCCGGCATCTCCTGGTCCCGGCCGTAGGGGGCCATGATGACCAGATCCGCATCATTGGTGGCGTCCAGCCCGAGGCTGACGTTCAGGGAAAGCCCGGATTTCATCTGCACATTCCCGGGAACGGGCGTGCACACGCGGAAGTCGAAGGCCGGGACACCGCTCCCCCGGGCGGACCTGTCGATCCCAAAGACCTCACAGGCGGTCCCGAATTCGAAGATCGAGAAGTTGGGGACCACAATCACAGCGACTGTTTTCAGCATGTATCCATTGTGGCAGGAATTATAGCTTTTTGGGCATTTCTGCCACTGTTTAATTCGCTGCGCCAGGAGAAGCATGGAGGCATGGAAATCTTCGCAACCATCATCGTCATCGTGCTCCTCCTCGTGGCTGCCGCCACCATCGCAGCCCTTCTCCGCGACGGGCGAGGGCACACACCTCCCGTCGAGTCGCACCAGGAATGGTCCGCCCTGGACCTTCCCAGCACCAGCTATACCCTCCGCATTTTCTAGGAACGCAAGGAACGCCGCAGGCAGTCGACCCGGGGGTGCCGGCCCCACCGCAGTAGACTGTCTGCAGCCATGACTTTTCATATCTCCTATCCCGCCGAGCTGCCGGTCTCCGAGCGCCGCGAGGACCTGATGGCCGCCATCGCCGCCAACCAGGTGACCATCATCGCCGGCGAGACCGGCTCCGGAAAGACCACCCAGATTCCCAAGATGTGCCTGGAACTTGGCCTGGGCGAAAACGGCCTGATCGGCCATACCCAGCCCCGGCGGCTTGCAGCCCGCACGGTGGCCGAGCGCATCGCCGAGGAACTGGGGGTGGACATCGGCCAGGAGGTGGGCTTCCAGGTCCGTTTCACGGGCGAGGTCAGCCGCGCCACCAAGGTCAAGCTGATGACAGACGGCATCCTGCTGGCCGAGATCCAGCGGGACAAACTGCTGCGCAAATACAACGCCATCATCATCGACGAAGCCCATGAGCGCAGCCTTAACATCGACTTTATCCTCGGCTACCTCAAGCGGATCCTGCCGCAGCGCCCGGACCTGAAGGTGATCATCACCTCTGCCACCATTGATCCTGAGCGTTTTGCCAACCACTTCGGCACGCCGGAGAAGCCTGCACCCATCATTGAAGTGTCGGGCAGGACCTACCCGGTGGAAGTCCGGTACCGCCCGCTCTCGCAGCCAAAGTCGGACGAGGATGATCCCTCCGACGACGAACTCGAGGAGGACCGCGACCCGCTGGATGCAGTCTGCGACGCCGTGGACGAGCTTGCCGCGGAAGCCCCGGGAGACATCCTGGTGTTCTTTTCCGGGGAGCGCGAGATCCGGGACGCGGCGGACGCGCTCCAGGCCCGCATCCAGTCCAACCGCAGGCTGGCCGGCACCGAAGTGCTTCCCCTGTTCGCGCGGCTGAGCTTGCAGGAGCAGCACAAAGTCTTCCACCCGGGCAACAAGCGCCGGATCGTGCTCGCCACCAACGTCGCGGAAACGTCCCTGACCGTGCCCGGGATCAAGTACGTCATTGACACCGGCACAGCCCGCATTTCGCGCTATTCGCACCGCACCAAGGTCCAGCGGCTGCCTATCGAACGGGTTTCCCAGGCGTCGGCCAACCAGCGGTCCGGGCGCTGCGGCCGTGTTTCCGACGGCATTGCCATCCGCCTCTACTCAGAGGAGGACTTCGAATCCCGGCCCCAGTTCACTGACCCGGAAATCCTGCGGACCAACCTCGCCGCCGTCATCCTGCAGATGACCGCCATGGGTGTTGCCCGCGGTCCGAAGGACGTTGAGAACTTCCCCTTTGTTGAGCCGCCGGAGACGCGGGCAATTAACGACGGCGTCACGCTGCTCCGTGAACTCGGCGCCCTGGCTGCCGCCAGGCCGCAGAACGCAGAAAGTGACGGAAGAAGCGGCGGCGGCCTCACCGCCGTCGGGCATAAACTTGCCCAGCTTCCCGTCGACCCGCGGCTGGGCCGGATGATTGTGGAAGCCGGAAAGCGGAACTGCGTCCGGGAAGTCATGATTCTGGCTGCGGCGCTCACCATCCAGGACCCGCGCGAACGGCCCACTGACAAGCAGCAGCTTGCGGCGGAAAAGCACAACCGCTTCAGGGACGAGAATTCGGACTTCACCGGTTACCTGAACCTCTGGAACTATCTGCAGGAGAAGCAGCAGGAGCTGTCCTCGTCGGCGTTCCGGCGCCTGTGCCGCGCCGAATTCATCAACTACCTGCGGGTGCGGGAGTGGCAGGATCTGTTCGCCCAGCTGCGGCAACTGGCCCGCCCGCTGGGCATCAGCCTGGACAACAAGCGCCTCGCCGACCCCGTGGGCAACCACGACGGGATCCACATCAGCCTGCTCTCCGGGCTCCTGAGCCACATCGGCATCCTGGATGAGCGCAAGCGCGAGTACGCCGGAGCCCGCGGCAGCCGGTTCGCTATCTTCCCCGGCTCGGCGCTGTTTAAGAAGTCCCCCACGTTCGTGATGGCCGCCGAGCTGGTGGAAACCAGCCGGCTGTGGGCACGGGTGGCAGCGAAATTCGATCCCGTCTGGGCCGAGCAGGTGGCACCGGACCTGGTGAAGCGGAGCTACAGCGAGCCGCACTGGTCCACCCGCCAGGGTGCGGTGATGGCGTACGAAAAAGTCACCCTCTACGGTGTGCCGATCATTGCGCAGCGCCGCATCAACTACGGCAAGGTGGATCCTGCCGTGGCCCGCGAACTCTTCATCAGGCATGCCCTGGTGGAGGGTGATTGGAAGACCCATCACAAGTTCTTCCACCGCAACCGCGCCCTGCTGAACGAGGTGGAGGAGCTCGAGGCCCGGATGCGGCGCCGCGACCTGCTGGTGGATGACGAGACACTGTTCGAGTTCTACGATGCGCGCATCGGACCGGACGTCGTGTCCGAAAGGCACTTCGACAAGTGGTGGAAGGACGCCCGGAAGCAGAACCCGGACCTCCTGGACTACGACAAGTCGCTTCTCCTGAGCGACGATGCGGACGATCTCGACGAGGCTGCATACCCCAAGACCTGGCTGCACAAGGGTTTCGAGCTGCCACTCAGCTACGAGTTCCATCCGGTGGCTCCCGGTTCACCGCCCAACCCCTCCGACGGCGTCACCGCCGAAGTCCCCGTCCTGTTCCTCAACCAGCTGGACGACGCCCCGTTCCGCTGGCTGATACCCGGCCAGCGCGTGGAACTGGTGACCGCCCTGATCAAGTCGCTGCCCAAGCAGGTCCGGAAGAACTTTGTTCCGGCACCCGACGTGGCGCGCCAGGCCGTAGCCGTCCTTGAGTCCGATTTCGATCCGGCCACCGATGAGCTGGAACCGTCGCTGGAGCTTGCCCTCCGGCGGATCCGCGGAGCCATCATCCCGCCCGGTTCCTGGAACTGGGACGCTGTACCCCCGCACCTGCGCGTCAGCTTCAAGGTGGTGGACAGCAAGGGAAAGGTGCTGGACGAAGGCAAGGACCTTGCAGTGCTGCAGGAGCGGCTTGCCCCCGCCACCCGGCGCGCCATCGCCGAATCGCTGGGCGCCACCCCGGCATCGACGAGCCCCGGCAGCCGGACATCGGATGCCAAGGGGGCCCGCGGGCAGGGCACCGCGAACGACGGCGGCTCCCCCGCAGTGCGGACGTCCGGGCAGGTGCAGGGTGCTTCCGCCGCGGCCGGGTTCAGGGAGCAGGAGGGCCTGACGGAATGGAGCTTCGGAACCATCCAGCGGCAAGTCAGCAGCATGGTCAAGGGCCACACCGTCACCGGATACCCGGCGCTGGTGGACGAGGGTAAGTCCGTATCCCTTCGCGTGTTCCAGACCCCGGAGGAGCAGCTGGACGCGATGCGTGGCGGTGTTATCAGGCTGCTCGCACTGCGGGTTCCCGCTCCGGACCGCTACGTCCTGGAGCACCTGAGCAACACCGAAAAACTGACGTTCAGCCAGAACCCGCACGGCTCGGTGTCCGCACTGATCGCTGACTGCGCGCTGGCGGCGATCGACAAACTCACGCCGGCTGAGCTGCCGTGGGACCGGAAGGCCTTCGACGATCTCTATGAGGTGGTGCGGGCGGAACTGATCGACACGGTCTTCAGCGTGACGGCCGTGGTGGAGCGCATCCTGGCCAGCACCCGCCGCATCGAAAAGCAGCTGAAGGGCACCACCAGCCTGGCGCTGATCAGCGCGCTCAACGATGTGAAGAGCCAACTGGAACAGCTCGTCTACCCCGGCTTTGTAGCACGCACGGGCTATGCCCAGCTCAGCCAGCTGCCGCGGTACCTGACTGCCATCGAGAAAAGGCTTGAACGCCTTCCCGGCAACGTGCAGCGTGATGCGCTGAACATGGCAGTGGTGCAGCGGCTCGAGGACGACTACGACGACGCCGTGTCCGCGCTCCTGCCGGGCAAGCGCGCAGGCCGCGAGTTAACCCAGGTGCGCTGGATGATCGAGGAACTTCGGGTGAGCCTCTTCGCCGTCGAACTTGGCACGGCCTATTCCGTGTCCGAAAAGCGCATCCGGGCGGTGCTAAACAAGGCTTTGGCACCCGCCTAGCAGCACGGGACAGCACAGGACAGGAGGATGTCCCGGTCAGCGCCGGGACATCCTGGGGCTACGCGGACGGGACGAACTCGCCGTAGCCTGCCGCCCGAAGGCCCTCGCGGAGTTTTTCGGCATTCGCGTCGAGGACAGCCGGATCCGGGTTCTGGTCAGCGGTGGCGAAGTTGAACTCCGCCATGCTCCTGGACGGCCATACGTGCACGTGGAGGTGGTTGATCTCGTAGCCGGCCACAATAAGGCCCGCCCGTGCAGCGTCGAAAACATCCACCTGCACCGCGCCGATCCGGCGGGCGACCTCCATGACCCTGGCGAGGGTTTCCGGGGACGCGTCGGTCCAGCGGTCCACTTCCTCGGTGGGGACCACCAGGGTGTGGCCGTCGGCAAGCGGGCCGGTGGTGAGGAATGCGGACACGTCCGGTTCCCGCCAGACGAACCGGCCGGGAATCTCCCCGTTGAGGATCCTGGTAAAAAGCGTGCTCATGCGTCTGCCTCCTTGGCGGGTGCCTGCAAGGTGCTGGTATCCAGCACGAACCGGTATTTCACGTCCCCTGCGACCATGCGGTCGTAGGCGTCATTGAGCCCACCAGCGGAGACCACTTCGATGTCGGCCACAACGCCATGCTCGGCGCAGAAGTCCAGCATCTCCTGGGTCTCGGCGATCCCGCCGATCAAGGAGCCTGCATAGGCGATCCTGCGCCGGATGAGGGCCCGGGGATTGACGGGAGGCATGGCCTCAGAGGGAAGTCCCAGCTGGAAAAGGGCGCCGTCCACCCGGAGGGTGCGGAACAGCGGGTTCAGGTCATGCGGGGCGGCAACGGTATCGATGATCAGGTCGATGGTGCGGTCCGCCGCAGCCATGGCGTCTTCGTCCCGGGACAGGACCACTTCGTCGGCCCCGAGCTCAAGCGCAGCGGGCACCTTGGACTCTGACGTCGTAAAGACCACCACCTTGGCGCCCATGGCTTTGGCGAGCTTGACCGCCATGTGGCCGAGTCCGCCGAGGCCCACCACGCCTACAACGTCTCCCTCTTCCACATCGAAGTGCCGCAGCGGGGAGAAAGTGGTGACCCCGGCGCAGAGCAAAGGCGCGACGGCGGCCGGGTCGAGTGATTCAGGGACGCGCACCACGTAGCGGCGGTCCACCACGATGGACGACGAGTAGCCGCCCTGGGTGGTGGCGTCACCGTTCCGCCGGTCTGTCGCACCGTAGGTGCCGGTCATCCCCTTTTCGCAGTACTGCTCCAGGCCGTCCAGGCAGCTTTCGCATTCGCGGCAGGAGTCCACGATACAGCCCACGCCCACCCGGTCGCCCCCTGAAAAATCGGTGACACCTGCGCCGATCCGGCTGACGGTCCCTACGATCTCGTGGCCGGGCACCAGCGGATATGTCTGGCCTCCCCACTCGCCCCTCACCGCATGCACGTCGGAGTGGCACAGGCCGCAGAATTCGATGGCAATTTCGACGTCGTCCGGCTTGGGTGCGCGCCGGGCGACGGTCAACGGGACCAAACCGCTGTCACTGGATACTGCGCCATACGCGGCGGCAAGGACTCCGGCGTCGGAAGCGGGCGTTATGGGTTTGGCGAGGGGCGGCGGTACGGGACGTCCTGGGGTCATAGTGCGACGCTACCCTTGCCGCCGACAAACTTTCCACCCGACCGGTGCCCGCCGCCGGGTTCCGGGCCGGTGGCTACGGGCAATTCGGCATTGTTGGACCATTCCGAGAAGGAGCCTGGATAGAGGGCAGCCCGAATGCCGGCGACTTCCAGCGCCGCCACCTCGTGGGCCGCCGTCACGCCGGACCCGCAGTAAACAGCAACCGGGATGCCGTCACGCACACCCACCGATTCAAACCTGCGCCGCAATTCTGCCGCAGGCAGGAAGCGTCCGTTCCCATCCACGTTGTCCGACGTCGGCGCGCTCACCGCTCCGGGGATGTGGCCTGCCCGAGGATCAACGGGCTCGATCTCGCCGCGGTACCTCTCCCCCGCGCGTGCGTCGAGCAAAAGTCCGCTGCCCGCCCAGGTGGCGGCAGCAGCGGCGTCGAGCACTGGCATGTTCCCGTCAGCCAAGGTGACGTTCCCGGGCTCCGGCTGCACCGGGCCGGCTTCAACCGGCAGGTCCGCCCCACGCCAGGCGGCGAGGCCGCCGTCAAGAAGGCAGACGTCGGCGAACCCGGCGTTCCGCAGCATCCACCACACCCTGGCGGCGGCCATGTTGGCTGTGTCATCGTAGGCCACCACCACGTCTCCGTCGTTGATCCCCCAGCGCCTCGCTGCCGCCTGGAAGTCGTCCGTTGCCGGCGACGGGTGCCGCCCCCGCTCCGGAGCCGGGGGCGCCGCCAGTTCAGTGGCAAGGTCCACAAAGACTGCGCCAGGCATGTGTCCGGCGAGGTAGTGCTTGTGCCCGTGCGGGTCACCCAGGGCCCAGCGGACATCCAAGAGCACGGTGCGCCCGCGGTCATCAGCAAGACGCGCCTGCAGCCCGGCAACATCGATCAGGGGGTTCATGTGCACTCCTTTGGAGGTGGTGGAACCAACGGATCCCACTCTAGGCTGGTCGCCGTCCGGCCGCAGGTAGGCTGGATCGGTGATGAACGGGACCAGCGGCAACAGGCAGGGCGGCAACAGCGAAGGCTCAGACTGGGAGGGCCGCGGGTTGTCGGACCGGGACTGGGCTGACCAGGCCATCCGCAGGATCAGGGCAGAAAACAACCGCTCGGCCGACACACACCTCTACTCCGTGCCCCTGCCGGAACACTGGGGAGTCCAGCTCTACCTCAAGGATGAATCGACCCACCGCTCAGGCAGCCTCAAGCACCGGCTGGCGCGCTCCCTGTTTCTCTTCGGCCTGGTGAACGGCTGGATCAGGGCGAACACCACTATCGTGGAGGCTTCCAGTGGCAGCACCGCGGTCTCCGAGGCCTACTTCGCCCAGCTACTGGGGCTTCCGTTCATCGCGGTCATGGCGCGTACCACGAGCCAGGAGAAGATCGCCCTGATCGAACAGTTCGGTGGCTCGTGCCTACTCGTGGAGCATGCCTCCGACGTCTACGCAGCTGCAGAAGAGGTGGCAGCTACCTGCAACGGCCACTACATGGACCAGTTCACGTATGCGGAACGGGCCACGGACTGGCGCGGCAACAACAACATCGCCGAGTCCATTTTCGGGCAGCTTCAGCTCGAGGAGCATCCGGTTCCCGACTGGGTCGTGGTGGGTGCGGGGACGGGTGGAACCAGCGCAACCATCGGCCGCTACCTCCGCTACCACAGCCATCCCACCCGGCTGCTGGTGGTGGATCCGGAGAATTCGGCGTTCTATCCGGGCTGGCTGGGTGGGACGGCCAATCCTCCGGCCGGCCTGCCGTCCCGCATCGAGGGCATCGGGCGGCCGCGGATGGAGCCCAGCTTCGTGCCCTCCGTGATCGACCGCATGGTCCAGGTTCCCGATGCGGCATCGGTGGCAGCCATGCGCCACCTGCGGGTCCTGGCCGGCCTCCACGCAGGACCGTCCACCGGCACCAATTTGTGGGGCGTCTGGCAGGTCGTCGCCGAAATGGTCGCCGAAGGCAGGCGGGGCAGCATCGTTTCGCTGATGTGCGACGGCGGTGAGCGCTACGCGGGCAACTACTACAACCAGGAGTGGCTGGCATCCCACGGCCTCGACCCCGAGCCGTATGAAGCGGTCATCAGGACGTTTTTCGATACAGGGCAGTGGGACCCCACGGCCATCTAAATCTCCACGGACTCCCTGGCAGCCAGATGCGTGTACTCGGTGCCGTACTTGGCGCCGATCCGTGCCACGTGTCCCTCCACGATCTTCAGGCCGTTCTCATTGAGCAGCCCGTCATGGATCTGGAATGCCCGCGGGGCCCGCACTCCGACGACGAAATCCACCACTTCCGCGGATTTGCTCCAGGGCGCATGCAGCGGAACCAGCAGGGTCTTGACGCTGATGCCGTCCGGAATGACGAACGAGTCGCCCGGGTGGTAGACGTTCTCGTCAATGAGGTAGCCGATGTTGGCTACAACCGGAATCTGTGGATGGATCAGCGCATGCTGGCCGCCAAAGCTTCGGAACGCGAAGCCCGCTGCTTCGAAAGCTGTACCCGGCTGCACGGCATTGACGCGGGCGACGGCCTCCGGAGCTTTGGTGCGCAACGTGTCCGCTACTCCTTCCGGCGCGAAAATGGCCAGGCCCGCGTTGCTGCGAAGAGCCTCAACGACCGGTCCGACGTCGATGTGGTCGGCGTGTTCGTGGGTGACCAGCACGGCGTCCGCACCGTTAAGGGCCTCGGCTGTTTCGGAGAAATTGCCGGGATCCACCACCAATACACGGTTGTCCTTCTCGAGCCGCACGCAGGCATGGGTGTATTTCGTCAGCTTCATAGCGCCAGCCTAGGGTTAGGCGGCGAACGGTGTCCACGAGGCTGCGGCTGGTAATCTGTATCTTTGCCACCATCCCCACGGAAGCGAGTTCGTCCATGCCGCTCGGCGCCAAGGCTGATTCCACTACGCCCGCCCCCGTTACGGGTGGCGGCAAGGAACAGCGCGTCACCAAACAGCGCCGGGCCGTCAGTGCGGCGCTGGATGAGCTCGACGACTTCGTCAGCACGCAGGAGCTGTACCGGATCCTGCAGAACCAGGGCGTCTCGGTTTCGCTCGCCACCGCCTACCGGATCCTTCAGTCCCTTGCCGACGAAGGGCTCGTGGACGTCCTGCGCAACGGCGAAGGCGAAGCCGTGTACCGGCGGTGCGCCGTCACCGGCCACCACCACCATCTGCTGTGCAGGAACTGCGGGAAAGCGGTGGAGGTCGAGGCCCCTGCTGTGGAAACCTGGGCGGCACGCACCGCCGCGGAACACGGCTACACGGAAGTCGCCCACACCGTGGAAATCTTCGGCCTGTGCCCCGACTGCACGGCCCTGAGGGCTGCGGGCAAGCTGTAACAACCGGGCCCGGTGCGCTTACCGGGGCTGCAGGACCCGTCCGTTGATGCCCCTGCCGGCACGGACCGAGCCCACAACGCGGCACACCACGTAGATCAGGAATGAGAGCGTGGTGACGTAGGGGCTGATGGGGATCCGGCCGCCGAGGGCCAGCAGGATTCCGCCGACCGTTGCCGTCACGGCGAAGACCACGCTCAGCACCACCACTGCCACCGGCGAGGACGTAACGCGCAGGGCAGCTGCGGCCGGGGTGATGAGCAGGGCCAGCACCAGGAGTGCTCCCACTACCTGGATGGAGAGGGCAACGCTGATGCCCAGCAGGACCATAAAAACGATGGCAAGCGTCCGCACCGGAACGCCCCGGGCTTCGGCGAGTTCCGGGTCCACGCTGGCGAAGTTCAGCGGCCGCCAGATGGCGATCAGGGCCACCATCACCACCACCGCTGTCCCGGCGAGTGCCTGCAGCTGGACCGTGTCGACGGAAACAATCTGGCCGGTGAGCAGTCCGAATTTGTTGGCCGCACGGCCCTCGTACAGGGAGAGGAACAGGATCCCCAGCCCCAGGCCGAACGGCATGATGACACCGATGATCGAATTCTTGTCCCTTGCCCTGACGCCCATGAGGCCCAGCAACAGCGCCGCGGCGACGGACCCGATGAGGGACCCGAAGACGATGTCCGCACCGATCAGGAGCGCAAAGGCCGCGCCGGCAAAGGAGAGTTCGGAAATACCGTGAACGGCAAAAGCCAGGTCCCGCTTCATCACGAACGTGCCTACGAGGCCGCCGAGGAGGCCAAGGACGGCGCCTGCCCAGATGGAGTTCTGGACGAGGACCAGCAGCTCGCCATAGTTCTCGAAATTGAAGATGGCCCCAAGGATGCTGTCTGCGTCCATCAGGCTGCCTCCCCTGCCAGCGCATGGGTCTCTGCGTGGTGGTGGGTGGTGGCGTCAGGAAGCCCGACCACCACAATGCGGCCGTTGGCGTGAATGACCTCAACATGGCTGCCATAGAGGTCGGACAGCACCTCCGTGGTCATCACTTCGTCGGGAGTTCCCACCTTGAAGCGGCCCCCCGCCAGGTAAAGTACCCGGTCCACGTAATCGATGATCGGGTTGATCTCATGGGTCACGAACACCACTGCGCTGTTCCGCTCGTGGCACTGCTTGTTGATCAGTGCGCTGACGGCCTGCTGGTGGTGCAGGTCAAGGGACAGCAGCGGTTCGTCGCACAGCAGGACCTGGGGATCGGTGGCAAGGGCCTGGGCAACGCGGAGCCGCTGCTGCTCGCCGCCGGAGAGTTGGCCTACCGGAACCTTTGCGTAGTCCGTGGCACCCACCAGGTCAAGGAGTTCGTCGATCCTGCGGTTAGCCTTGGCCGATGAGAGCCGCAGTCCCCACCGGTGGCCGTCCACGCCGAGTCCAACCAGATCCCTTGCGCGCATCGGAGTATCGGGGGCAAACGACTTCTGCTGGGGGATGTAGCCGATCAGGCTGCTGCCGCGTTCAACAGGGCGGCCGCCAAGCGCAGCCCGGCCCTGGTGCAGGTCCTGTAATCCGAGCAGGACTTTCAGGAAGCTTGTTTTTCCGCTCCCGTTGGGACCCAGCACGGCGAAGAATTCGCCGGGCTTGATGTCCAGGTCCAGGTCCTCCCAGAGCGCCCGCTTACCGAATTTCAGGGACGCACCGGTGAGGCTGACGACAGGTTTCAACTATTTGCTCTCCAGAACTTTGCTGATGTTGTCCACATTGTCCGTCATCCACTGGAGGTACGTCTTGCCTTCGGGCAGCGTTTCATTGAAGTCCACCACCGGAACGCCGGCCGTTTCGGCCGCTTCCTTCAACGACTCCGTCTGTGGACCTTCGGTTTGCTCGTTGTAGGCCAGGAAACGGACCGACTTCGATGCCACCAGATCCGTTGCCGCCTTGAGCACGGCCGGGGGCACGTCGGAGTCTTCCTCGATCGCAGCAGTGTAGTCCTCGGGGGTGGCGTTCACCAGACCTGCATCCTCCAGCAGGTACAGCGGAACGGGTTCCGTGACAGCCACCGTGGCGCCGGCGGCGCTGCCCTTCAGCGAGTCGAGCTTTCCATGCAGTTCTTCCAGCGTGGACGTGAAGGTGGCCGCATTGGTCTCGAACGTCTGTGCCGACGCGGGATCGAGCTCCGCGAGCTTGGCTGCGATGTCACCGGCGAGCTGCTCCATGGCGTGCAGGCTGTACCACACGTGTTCGTTGAGATCGCCGTGGTCGTGGGCTTCCCCGCCTGCCGGTTCGGACTCCGTGGCGGTGGCTTCGGCTGAAGCTTCTGCCCCTTCCGGGTGCGCCAGGCCGGACAGTTCGACGGCGTTCAGCACCTTGCCGGCGTCGAGGTTGCTGTCCTCCGCCAGGGTGTGGATGAAGTCGTCGTACCCGCCGCCGTTTTCGATGACGAGGTCAGCCTTGGACACTGCAAGCCGGTCCTGGGCGGTCGCTTCATAGGAATGCGGATCCTGGCTCGTCTTGTTGATGATGGCGGTGACGCTGACTTTGTCCCCGCCGATGGTCTTGGCGATATCCCCGTAGACGTTGGTGGACGCCACAACGTTGATTCCCTCGGCAGCGTCGGACGGCGGCTCGGCCTGGGGGCTGCAGGCAGTCAGCAGCAGGCCAAGCCCGGCGAGGGCGGCAACGGACGAACGGGCAGCGGCAGGACGACGCACGAAAAACCTCAGTTCACTGGGGAGGGAAAACAACCAGTTCAGTTTATACCTAAATGGGAATCATTCCTATTTAGGTCTGGGCAATGGAGAGGTGCCCTCCCGGTCGGCCGGGAAGGGCACCAGCGTCATCCTCCGTTGGGTTGTCCCAGGCGCCGGATCCCCGTGGCCTGGGTGGCGTCCCGGATCTCGCCCACGAGCTGTTCGATAACGTCCTCCAGGAACAGCACTCCCTGCGTATTGCCGTCAGGACCGATGACCCGGGCAAGGTGCGAACCTGTCCGCTGCATGACATACATCGCCTTTTCGATTTCGTCATCCAGGGCAAGGTTTGCCAGCGACCTGATCCGGCTTTCGGCGATGGGAAGCCCATACGCCTGCTCCGGGATGGACAGGACGTCCTTCACGTGCAGGTAACCGTAAAGCATGTCCTCATCATCAAGCATGGGGAACCGGGAGAAGCCGGTCCGGCTGACGGCCTTTTCAAACTCCACGGGAGTGGTCGCAGCCTTCAGCATGACCAGGTTCCCGAGCGGCACCATGATGTCGGCGGCGGTGTGCTCCGAAAATTCCAGGGCACCGTTAATCAGCCCGGCGTCGTCGTCCACCAGGCCGTGGCGGGTGGACTCCTGGACGATGGACTGCACCTCCTCAAGGGTGAACGAGGAGTTCACCTCGTCCTTGGGCTCGATCCGCAGCAGCTTGAGGATGTGGTTTGCCGACCAGTTGAGGACGGAAATCACCGGGTGCACCAGCCGGGCGATGAACATGAGCGGCGGCGCCAGGAACAAGGCCGCCTTGTCCGCGACGGACACCGAGATGTTCTTCGGCACCATCTCGCCGAAGGTCACGTGCAGGAACGTCACCAGCATCAGTGCCACGGCGAAGGCCGCCACGTCGGCCACCTCCACGGGCAGTCCCACCATTTCCAGCGGGTAGGCCAGCAGGTGGTGGATGGCAGGTTCTGCCACCAACAGGATCAGCAGCGAACAGACTGTGATGCCGAGCTGTGCACACGCCAGCATGAGGGACACGTTTTCCATGGCCTTCAGGGTGGTTTGCGCGCGTTTGGAGCCGCTCTCCGCGAGGGGCTCGATCTGGCTGCGCCTGGCGGACATGACAGCAAATTCAGCTGCCACGAAGAAGGCGTTTCCCAGGAGCAGGACGCCCAGCCAGAGGATTCCGGCCCAGTCGCTCATCGTTCAATCCTGTCGCTGGTGTCCATGGTCCCGGCTTCCGGACCGGCCGGCCGGAAGCAGATCCGGTCGATCCGGCGGCCGTCCATCCTGGTGACGCTGAGGGTTCCGCCGCCAACCGGCACGGCGTCCCCCACCGCGGCGATCCGGCCGAGCTTGCTCATGACATAGCCGCCCACGGTTTCGTAGGCTGCTTCGTCGGGGACCGTCAGTCCCGGAATCTGTTCGGACAGTTCGTCCGGACGGAGCAGTCCCGGGAAGTACCAGTCGCCGGACGCGCTTTGCAGCAGCCCCGGGCGGACCTTGTCATGTTCATCCGCGACTTCCCCGACGATCTCCTCCACCAGGTCCTCCAGGGTTGCGATGCCGGCGGTCCCGCCGTACTCGTCCAGGACGACGGCGAGCTGCAGGTTCCCCTCGCGGAGCTCGGCGAGCAGGGCGTCAAGGTGGATGGTCTCGGGGACCCGGAGCACCTCTGTCATGATGGCGCCGGCTTCCAGGTTTTGCCGACGCTCGGACGGAACCGCCACGGCCTTCTTGACGTGGACCAGGCCGCGGATATCGTCCGCGGAGTCACCGATAACGGGGAACCGTGAGTACCCCGTCCTGCGTGCGGCAGCCACGATGTCAGAAACAGGCTGGTCCGCGTCGATCGTTTCCACCCGGATGCGGGGCGTCATAACGTCCGCTGCCGTCCTGGTCGAAAAGTTCAAGGTGCGCGCAATGAAGTTGGCCGTGCCGGCGTCGAGCGTTCCCATCGCCGCCGAGCGGCGGACCAGCGAAGCAAGCTCCGCCGGGGTGCGTGCCCCGGAGATCTCTTCCTTGGCCTCCAAGCCGAAAACGTTGAGCACTTTGTTGGAGAAGCCGTTGAGCACCACAATCGCCGGCTTGAAGATGGCAGTGAAGATCAGCTGGGGCCGCGCCAGGGCCTTACCCACGGGGAAGGACAAGGCGATGGCCATGTTCTTGGGAACCAGCTCGCCCAGGAGCATCGAGAGCAGGGTGGCAATCACCATCGCCAGGACCAGCGAGATGGACGCCACGGCCACGTCGGGGAGTCCGACGGCGGCCAGCGGGGCTTCGAGGAGCCGGCCCACCGAGGGCTCCATGACGTAGCCCGTGAGCAGGGTGGTGAGGGTAATGCCCAGCTGGCAGCTGGAGAGCTGCGTTGACAGGGACTTGAGGCAGGTGAGCAGGGCAACGGCGCCGGTGTCGCCGTCGTCCACTGCGCGCTGGACGGTGGGCTGGTCGAGGGCGATGAGGGAGAACTCAACGGCAACAAAGAAACCTGTACCGGCGATGAGCAGCAGGCCTGCTGCAAGGAGTAGCCATTCCATTCAGCATCCCGCCTGGAGGGCGTCGAGCTGTGCAACGGCCTTACGCGGATGGCGGATGCTGGAATATCTGCCCGGCGGAGGATGGTCGGCAGAAACCGACGCTCTTTCCTTGCGGGCTGCGGCCGGCTTGGCCGCTGGTGGGTGATGGGCGCGTGTTCGGGGTTTGCCGGCTCTGCGGGTCGACTGTGCGGCGCTGTTCTTCGTGCTCCGCTGACAGCCCCCAGGCCGGCACCTAGATTTACTGTCCATAAGAATTTCAGTCTACAGGAGCAGGTGCCCTGTCCCGGGCGGGCGAAGGACGGGTTCGAGCGGCGGATTCCCTTACCCACAAACCGCCCGTTGAGACGCGTCCGGCCGCCATATTCAGCCCTTGGCGCGTCACTTCATGATTTGGGTCACCCTTATTGGCAGTTAAGACGACATGCTCACTAGACTTGCAAACGTCTGGGTTCAGAGGACGCAGAGACTGGTTCGAACGTAGTGCTGAAGCACCGTGGGGCCGGAGAGAAATCAAACTCATGGAAGAGGCGTATTTCAAGTGCCAGAGCAGCCAAGCCACCGTCTACCAGAGGAATTTGGCGGAAACGAGTGGCTCGTTGACGAACTGTACGAGCAGTACCAGCAGGACAAGAACGCTGTGGATGCCAAGTGGTGGCCGCTGTTTGAATCGTTCGACTCGGGCAGCAGTTCTTCTTCCAACGGAAATTCGGGACAGGCCACGGCCAACCCTCCCACCCGGCAGATGCCCATCGTGAACGCGGCTCCTGCAGCACCGGCACCGTCGCCGGCCGCAGCTCCGGCCGCTCCCCCGGCTCCGCCGGCCGCTGCCGCACCCGCCCCGGCACCGGTGAAGAAGGCTCCCGCCACCGTAGCCCGCGACGGCGGCAAGAAGACCGAGGGCGCTACCGGATCCCAGCCGATCCCCGCGCAGCTGCCTAAGAATGTCAAGGCCCCCACCGCTCCCGAGGAAGACGTCGTCTCCGTCCTCCGCGGACCGGCCAAGGCGATTGCCACGAACATGGTCACCAGCCTCGAGGTGCCCACCGCCACCAGCGTCCGGGCCATTCCTGCCAAGCTGCTGATCGACAACCGTGTGGTCATCAACTCCAACCTCGCCCGGGCACGCGGCGGCAAGGTCTCCTTCACGCACCTCATCGGCTACGCCGTGATCCGTGCCCTGTCGCAGTTCCCCTCCATGAACGTGTACTACGACGAGGTGGACGGCAAGCCTTCGGCTGTCCAGCCCGCCCACGTCAACTTCGGCATCGCCATCGACATGCCCAAGCCCGACGGGACCCGCCTGCTGATGGTTCCGAACATCAAGAAGGCCGAAACCCTTAACTTTGCCGAGTTCTGGCACACCTACGAGGACCTCATCAAGCGTGCCCGCAACGGCAAGCTCACCGCAGAGGACCACCAGGGCACCACTGTTTCACTGACCAACCCGGGCGGCATCGGCACCGTCCACTCGGTACCCCGCCTCTCCAAGGGCCAGGCCGCCATCATCGGCGTCGGCGCCCTTGACTACCCCGCCGAATTCCAGGGCGCCAGCGAAAAGATCATCGCCCAGAATGCCATCAGCAAGGTCCTCACGCTCACGTCGACGTACGACCACCGCGTCATCCAGGGTGCCGGCAGCGGCGAGTTCCTGAAGCTCGTCCACCAGCTCCTGCTCGGGGCGCAGAACTTCTACGACGAGATCTTCGAAGCCCTCCGGATCCCGTACGAGCCTGTCCGGTGGAGCGCCGACAAGCAGGTGGACCCGGCCGACGAAATCAACAAGGTGGCCCGGATCCAGCAGCTGATCCACTCCTACCGCGTCCGCGGCCACCTGATGGCGGACACGGATCCCCTGGAATACGTTCAGCGCAAGCACCCTGACCTGGACGTCCTGACCTATGGGCTGACCCTGTGGGACCTGGACCGCGAATGGCCCACCGGTGGCTTCGGCGGCAAGCCGCAGCTGAAGTTCCGCGACATCCTGGGTGTCCTGCGTGACGCCTACTGCCGCACCACCGGCATCGAATACATGCACATCCAGGAGCCTGCCGAGCGCAAGTGGTTCCAGGACCAGCTGGAGCACCCGTACTCCAAGCCGAGCCGTGAAGAGCAGCTCCGGATCGTTTCCAAGCTGAACGCCGCGGAAGCCTTCGAAACGTTCCTGCAGACCAAGTTCGTGGGCCAGAAGCGCTTCTCCCTGGAGGGCGGCGAGTCCCTGATTCCGCTGCTTGACGCGATCATGTCCGACGCCGCCGACGACGGCCTCGACGAAGTCGCCATCGGCATGGCCCACCGTGGCCGCCTCAACGTGCTCACGAACATCGCCGGCAAGACCTACGCACAGGTGTTCCGCGAGTTCGAAGGCACCCAGGACCCCCGCTCCGTCCAGGGTTCCGGCGACGTCAAGTACCACCTGGGTACTGAGGGCACCTTCACGTCGGACAACGGCAAGGAAACCAAGGTCTACCTGGCCGCCAACCCCTCCCACCTGGAGGCCGTTGACCCCGTGCTCGAAGGCATCGTCCGCGCCAAGCAGGACCGCCTGGACCAGGGTGAATCGTTCCCCGTCCTGCCTATCGTGGTCCACGGCGACGCCGCCTTCGCCGGCCAGGGTGTTGTCGCTGAGACGCTCAACCTGTCCCAGCTGCGCGGCTACCGCACCGGTGGAACCATCCACATCGTGGTCAACAACCAGGTGGGCTTCACCACCGCCCCGTCCTCTTCGCGTTCCTCCACGTACTCCACGGATGTCGCCAAGATGATCCAGGCACCGGTCTTCCACGTGAACGGTGACGACCCCGAGGCTGTGGTCCGCATCGGCCAGCTCGCCTACGAGTTCCGCCAGCGTTTCCACAAGGACGTTGTCATCGACATGGTCTGCTACCGCCGCCGGGGCCACAACGAGGGCGACGACCCCTCGATGACCCAGCCGCTGATGTACAACCTCATCGAAGCCAAGCGCTCCGTCCGCAAGCTGTACACCGAATCCCTGATCGGACGCGGCGACATCACCGAGGAAGAAGCAGAGCAGCTGCTCCGCGACTACCAGGAGCGGCTGGAACGCGTCTTCGCCGAGACCCACGCAGCGCAGACGTCCCCGATCCCGATTGTCACCGCAGACTCCGCTGCAGTATCGGACATCGAGCGGCCCATCGCCCAGCAGTCCGACTCCAGCATCAGCGCCCCGGCCTCCACGGCCATCTCGGCGGAGACGCTGGCCCGGATCGGCAAGGCGCACGTGGAGATCCCCGAGGGCTTCACGGTCCACGCCAAGCTGAAGCAGCTGCTCGAGAAGCGTGAGCAGATGTCCCGTGAAGGCGGCATCGACTGGGGCTTCGGCGAGATCGCGGCCTTTGGCTCACTCATCATGGAAGGCGTTCCCGTACGCCTTGCCGGCCAGGACTCACGCCGCGGTACCTTCGTGCAGCGCCATGCCGTGTTCCACGACCGCGCCAACGGCAAGGAATGGCTGCCCCTGGGCAACCTTTCCGATGACCAGGCCAAGCTGTGGATCTACGATTCGCTGCTGTCGGAATACGCGGCCATGGGCTTCGAATACGGCTACTCGGTGGAACGGCCGGACGCGCTGGTCCTCTGGGAAGCCCAGTTCGGTGACTTCGTCAACGGCGCCCAGACCATCATCGACGAGTTCATCTCGTCGGCGGAGCAGAAGTGGGGCCAGCGTTCCTCGCTGGTGCTGATGCTTCCGCACGGCTACGAAGGCCAGGGCCCGGACCACTCCTCGGCCAGGATCGAGCGCTTCCTGCAGCTGTGTGCTGAAGAGAACATGATCGTGGCGAACCCCACCACGGCTGCTTCGCACTTCCACCTCCTGCGCCGCCAGGCGTACAGCCGTCCGCGGAAGCCGCTGATCATCTTCACGCCGAAGCAGCTCCTCCGCCTGAAGGCCGCTGCATCATCGGTCGAGGACTTCACCACCGGCACGTTCCGCCCGGTCATCCCGGAGCATGAGCAGCTGGCGACAGACGCCGTCGAACGCGTCCTGCTGGTCTCCGGCCGCCTGTACTACGATCTTCTGTCCACCCGGCAGAAGACCGGCGACAAGACCACCGCGATCGTCCGCGTGGAGCAGCTTTACCCGCTGCCGCATGCCGAGATTGCCGCGGAACTTGCCAAGTACCCGAACGCCGAGGTTGTCTGGGCCCAGGACGAGCCTGCCAACCAGGGACCGTGGCCGTTCATCGGCCTGAACCTGCCGGACGCCCTTGACCGCCGGGTGCGCCTGGTGTCGCGTCCTGCGTCAGCCTCTACGGCTGCCGGTTCCATGAAGCGGCACGCCGCGGAGCAGGATGTTCTGCTGAAGCAGGCATTTGCACGGAAGTAAGCAGTAAGGCTGCCCGGCCGGACGTCGAAATACCAGACTCCGGCCGGGCAGTTCTGTTTAATGGATGGACAGCGCCGCCCCGTTATCCCGCATCCGCGGCGCCACGGTGGC
This sequence comes from Arthrobacter sp. Cr_A7, assembly GCF_029222765.1. Classification (NCBI taxonomy): domain Bacteria; kingdom Bacillati; phylum Actinomycetota; class Actinomycetes; order Micrococcales; family Micrococcaceae; genus Arthrobacter; species Arthrobacter sp. Cr_A7. The sequence goes on from NZ_JARHXQ010000118.1 coordinate 36,015, forward strand.
AGCGGCCAGTCAGGACCGAAGTAAAGAGGATCGTGTGGAAGACAGGAAGCTGCGTATTGCGGCTGTAGGAGATGAACTGCTCGCCGGACTGGGAGATCCCCGGGCGCTCGGCTGGCTGGGCCGCGTCCTTGCCCGCACTCCCCAGGACGGCATGCTGATGGAAAGTTATGCCCTCCCCTGTCCACAGGAAGGGACGGAGGGTCTGGCCGCGCGCTGGCTGGAAGAAGCGGGGCGGCGGTTCAGCCCGCAGGCGGAAAACCGCCTGGTGATCGGGCTATCCGGCCGGGACATCGAATTCGGCCTGTCCACTGCACGGAGCCGGCTCAACCTGGCAAACATCCTGGACTCGGCGTCGCAGAACCGGATCGAGGTTTTCGTCGTGGGGCCGCCGCCCACTTTGGATCCGGCGCAGAACCGCCGGCTGGATGAATTGAACACCGCCTTCGCGGATGTCACCACCCGCCGGAAGCACCTGTACGTCGACACGTTCTCACCGCTCCTCAACCACGAGCAGTGGCGCCAGGACCTCGCGGCAAACGGTGGGACTCCCGGCCAGGCCGGGTACGGGCTCATGGCGTGGCTGGTGCTGCACCGCGGCTGGTTCCAGTGGCTCAAACTGGACGCACCCGCCTAAACCACTCGCGATATATCTTGACCACCCCTTCCGGCAGCGGTACCGTTGAGCCTACACACGATATATCGCCTTTTGGAGGGGCCATGTCTGAGCAGAACTGGACTGTCACCAGCCCGCAAACCATCGACGTTGACGGCGTGACGTCGTTGAAGCTGGGCATGGTCCGCGGGCGGTTCTACGTCGTGACCCACCAGGAACCCGTTGCCCGCATTGAAATCACCGAGGTCCATGGAGACCCCGTGGCGGTTTCCATCAGCAACGGCAGGCTGGAAGTCCGGCACCAGCTTCACGGTGCCCAGGGCTGGTTCAAGAACCTCATGGGAGCGGTGAGCCACAACAGCGAGAACTCGGCCGTGATCAGCATCGCCGTTCCGGAGAACGTTGACGTCGAAGCCGGAATCGTCAGTGGCGACGGCATGGTCTCCGGGGTTACCGGCAATACCCGGCTGAATACCGTCTCCGGCTCCGTCATGGCGAACGGCACAGGCGGAGAATTGCATGTCAACACCGTCAGCGGAGAGGTTGCTGCCCGGAACCACGCCGGCGTCCTGACCGCCAAGAGCGTTTCCGGGGAGGTGACGGCCTCCGGCCGCTTCACCCATGTCCGGGCCAACACCGTCAGCGGGCACCTGAGCTTCGACCTGCAGGACTTCACGCACGACTTTGGCTCCAACTCGGTTTCCGGCGACCTCACCGTCCGGCTGCCGCACAATGTAGGCGTGGACATCGTGGCCAAGTCTGCCAGCGGGGCCGTGGTCATCGACGACCAGCACTATGCGCAGGTGGGCGGAAAGGTGGAGACCATTGCAGGTCCTGACGGGCAGCTCATGCTGGTCCGGACGAACTCCGTCTCCGGCAAGACATCGATCTTCCACAGCCCGACGCCCGGAAATGCGGAAGCGGCGAACTGATGCCGCCGGTATTCGCGCACGGTGCTTTGCGCCTGTACCTCCTGGCGCTGCTTGAATCAGGCCCCAAGCACGGCTATGAGCTCATCAAGGCCCTCAAGGACCGTTTTGGCGGCACCTACTCCCCCAGCGCCGGCACCATCTACCCCCGCCTCGGAAAGCTCGAGGAGGAGGGCCTGGTGGCCACGGAATCAGCCGGCCGGCGCACCAACTACCGCATCACCGCCGCGGGCCTGGCTGAACTGGACCGGCGGCGCGACGAACTGGCCGGGGTGGAAAACGACATTTCAGCCTCGGTCCGCCGGCTGGCCGATGACCTGCGGGAGGACATCCGCAGCAACATGCGCGGCCTCCGTGCCGACCTGGCAGCAACGGCGGAAGCTGCCCGTGCCACTACGCTGGCGGCGGACTTCCGGCTTCCGGGCGGACGGGGCCCCGTGGTGGGCCAGCGGTCCCTTAAGGAAGCGGAAATGATGCTCCAGGAGTTTCGCGACGATGTCCGCACCGAACTCAGGCTGGCGGCCCGCACCCAGCCTCTGAGTCCTGTCACCCTGGAAACCATGAGGACGGTGCTGGAGCAGGCCGGCATCGCTATCCGGAACTCCCTGCACTCCTGAGCCCGGCGGCGTGGATGCGTCCAGGCGCAGGTCATGCGGCGGTTCCCGGTTCGCGGGCGGTCTGATGATGTGCGAGACTTGAGGGCAGCTCTTTTGAGTACCAACAGTAAGGAGGCCAGCTATGAGCAAGCGTGCACGCAAGCGTCGTGACCGTAAGCGTGGCGGCGCGAACCACGGGAAGCGCCCCAACACCTAGGCAAATGCC
>NZ_JARHXQ010000119.1:0-2636 GCF_029222765.1 Arthrobacter sp. Cr_A7
CCGCATGGCCTTGACACCGGACCCCCTCATGGGATTACCTAATGAACATTCGGTAAATAAAGCTGGAGGCAATGACGCATGGCTGAAACAACCCTTTCCGGGCCCCATCACCAGATCCTGGAGAACGACTACGCCTCCGAGTGGATGGGCATCGAGGTCCTCTCGCTGAGCGACGGCCACGCCACCATCCGGATGACCCTCCGGCAGGAAATGCTCAACGGCTTCGGCATGGCCCACGGCGGAATGATCTTCGCCTTCGGGGATACGGCGTTTGCGCTCGCATGCAACCCGGCCGTCCCGGCACCCGGTGAGGAAAACAACATCACCGTGGCCTCCGGCGTGGACATCAACTTCCTCAAGCCCGCCTTCCGCGGCCAGGTGCTGACCGCCGTCGCGGACCGCCGTTCCAGCGCCGGGCGCAGCGGCCTGTACGACATCCAGATTTTCGCCGCCGACGCCCCCCAGGCAGAAGCCCCCACCTCCGGCACCCCTGGTGAGCTCATTGCCGAGTTCCGCGGACGCAGCCGCACCATCCCCAAGAAGTAGGTAGACCATGACCCTGCACGCCCCCGAAACCCCCGCCGCAGCAACCTCCGCCGCAACTTCCGCGCAGACGGACGCCGTCCTGGACCGCGAGGAGACCATCTCCCGCGACGAGCTCGAGGCGCTCCAGCTCAGCCGCCTGCAGCACACGGTGGCCTACGCCTACGAGCGCGTGCCGCTGTACAAGCGCAAGTTCGACGACGCCGGCATCCACCCCTCGGACCTGCGCGAGCTCAGCGACCTGGGCAGCTTCCCGTTCACCACCAAGGAGGACCTGCGCGCGGAATACCCGTTCGGCATGTTCGCCGTGCCGCAGCACGAGGTGGCCCGCGTCCACGCCAGCTCCGGCACCACCGGCCGGCCCACCGTCGTCGGGTACACCAAGCAGGACCTGGCTGACTGGGCCAAGCTCGTGGCCCGCTGCTTCCGCGCGTCCGGCATCCGCCCCGGCATGAAGGTCCACAACGCCTACGGCTACGGCCTGTTCACCGGCGGCCTGGGCGCGCACGCCGGCGCCGAGGCACTGGGCTGCACCGTCATCCCCATGTCCGGCGGGCAGACCGAACGCCAGATCCAGCTGATCCAGGACTTCCAGCCGGACGCCATCCTGGCCACGCCCACCTACCTGCTGACCATCGCCGACGCCATGGCGCACATGGGCATCGACCCCACCTCCACGTCCCTGAAATACGCGGTCCTCGGCGCCGAACCGTGGACGCAGGAGATGCGGCACGAGCTCGAAGTCACCATGAACATCAAGGCCTGCGACATCTACGGCCTGTCCGAGGTGATGGGCCCGGGCGTCGCCGGCGAGTGCGTGGAGACGCAGGACGGCAGCCACATCTGGGAGGATCACTTCCGCCCCGAGATCATCGACCCCTTCAACCCCGTGGCGGGCAAGGAAAACGTCCTGGGCGACGGCGAGCACGGCGAACTCGTGTTCACCTCGCTCACCAAGGAAGCGCTCCCCATCATCCGCTACCGCACCAAGGACCTTACCCGCCTCCTCCCGGGCACGGCCCGCCCCGCGCACCGCCGGATGGGCCGCATCACGGGCCGCAGCGACGACATGATCATCCTGCGCGGGGTGAACCTGTTCCCTTCGCAGATCGAGGAAATCGCCCTGCGGATCCCGGAGCTTAGCCCGCACTTCCAGCTCGAGCTCACCCGGCCGGAGGGCCAGCGGATGGACCAGTTGACCGTCCGGATCGAGCGCCGGGACAACGTCACCCCCGAGCAGAGCACGACGGCGGCGCGCGCCTTGAAGGAGCAGATCAAGATCCACGTGGGTTCTTCGTGCGCGGTGGACGTGGTGGAGCCGGGCTCGCTCGAGCGGTCCAACGGCAAGCTGCGCCGGATCTACGACCTTCGGCCGAAGGGATAGCAGGACCGGTGGTGCGGGGCCGTCCCGGACTTACCGACCGTTCGTGAGAAACTAGCCACTATGCCCAGCACCACCGAAACCTCCAGCCCCGGCAGTCCAGCGAGCAGCGCCGGCACCAAGCGCGGGCGCCCCGGCTATGACCAGCAGTCAGTGCTGCGCATCGCCGTGGACGTCTTCAACCGGCACGGCTACGACGCCACGTCCATGGGCATCCTGGCCGAAAACCTGGGCATCTCCAAGTCCGCCATCTACCACCACGTGCCGTCCAAGGGGGATCTCCTCAAGCTCGCCCTGGACCACGCACTGGGCGGCCTCGAGGCGATTCTGGAGGAGCCGGAGGCGACGTCCGGAGCCGCCGACGCACGGCTGGAGTTCGTCCTCCGGCAGACCGTGGCCGTGCTGGTGGACCGGCTGCCCTTCGTCACGCTGCTGCTGCGCCTGCGCGGCAACACCGAGATCGAACGTGACGCGCTGGAGCGGCGGCGCACGTTCGACCACAAGGTGGCCGGACTGATTTCCGCGGCCCGCGACGAGGGCTCGCTGCGCCAGGACATCGATCCGCGGACGGTCACCCGGCTCCTGTTCGGCATGATCAACTCGATTGTGGAGTGGTACAAGCCCGGCGGTCCGCTCTCGCCCACAAGGCTTGCCGACGACGTGATCACCATGGCGTTCGACGGCCTCCACGGCCACTCCTAGGCTCTCCCAA
>NZ_JARHXQ010000011.1:0-15760 GCF_029222765.1 Arthrobacter sp. Cr_A7
AAGACGCGCGAGCGACGCGAAACGCATGTCTCAGGCGGTGCAGAGCACAGCGAACTTGCAAACCGCACTGAAATAAAAGCTGGCCCTAGTAAAGCTCCAGCAGCCAAGCTCCTACAGTGGCAAAAGCATCCCGCCTCATCCTGCTGCCACCGAAAACTGTTCCTCCCTTGATCAAAAATTGATGCAAAATAGCAGTTCCCATTTGTAGGGTCAACCCTATGGGAACAAAAACTGGTCCAAATTCTGAGGACGGCGGAGCAACCTTTCGCATCACTAAGGACGCGGTCGAAGCCGTGGCAAGGTGCCTCTACGGGGAGACCGAATATGATGCTTTACCCGAAAATAGTCAAGTCAAAGGAGCGTACCGTAAGCGCGCGAGGTCGCTGCTAAAACTTGCCGCAGATACTGAACGGGTGGTGCATCGGGACTAGTAATCGCTGAGTGCGAGTGGGCGGGCAGATGCGATGTGCCAGGCCTGCTAGCGTCGCCGCTTTGTCACCGCCGGGCTGAACATCTACCCCAGCCGAACACCCGGACCGAAAAAGCGTTTGCCGAGTCGCAGGAAATCGTTTTATTTGACAGGATCAAGCTCCGCATCACCAGGAGACCAACCGCGGCATCGCGCTGCCTTCAGACGGCGGCGCCGAGAAACTGACCTCCTCGGAACCGGACGCGGAGATACGGCGGCTGATGACGCTGTGCGCTAAGGCGAGGCGACCTCCACTGAGCCGGGCAGCGGCAAATTCACTCTCGAAAATGACGGCGTGTTTGGCGTGGACGGATCCGCTGCAACCATCCTCCAGCCGGAGGTGGCCATCCTCGGCGTTGGCGGGATCATTCACAAGTTGTTAGCGACGTGGACGGTGAGCCGGCCGTCCGCAAGGGCGCCGAGCCGACCGTCACCTTCGACCACGGATGGTTACGCCGGCGGCACCGCCTTAAATTTCTTCCGCTCCCTGCCCGGCGCGATCGAAACCGACAGCCTCCTCCCGGACATCTGAGCCTGATGGAAGGGCGTGAGAACTAGGTAGAGTCGCGCTCTAACGGCTCCTTAGTCCTGTTTCCGGGAGCCTACGCAAGACAAAAGTGATCAACGGCTGAGGGGAGCGGCACGTAACCGCTCCTATTGGCACCTTTGTCCGGCTTCAAATGCTCCGATTGTCCTCTAGGTACTGGTGTGCAGCCCGGCCAATCTTAGTCATCTCGGGGCACAGGTCCTGGATGGATAACGAGTGGTCCAGAACGGAGAAGGTTGCCTTGTGGCGGTCAATCCGACGAAGATACTCTGACTCCGCCTCCCGTCAGCGTAGACACCTCAACCAGCAGGGCGACGGTTCGGTCTAAGAGTATAGACTTCCCGAACACGATGCGTTTGTCCAGGGTTGCGTCAAAGTGCTCAAAGGCACTGCGGACGGCAGTGGAGTTTGATCGCAGAAGTATCGGGCGTCTGCGTTGGCTCTGGCCTTAGCAAACTCGCTCAGGTCCTCCCACTCATGGTCAGACGGATCCAGGTATTCCCGGGGCTCGTGGGGTCACAATCCACCCAAAGAGGGGGACATGGACGGTCTCCTTGATTCTTTTATGCTTGGGCTGTGTCCGCTCGGCGCTTGTCCATACCCAAGCCGCGGCTGATCCGATCGTTGCTGGCGAGATACCCGACGAGGACCGGTCAGAGGGCTAGGGCATTGACCGGTCTTTTCTGGCTCTATCATTAGGGCATGACTACTGGGGGAACCATCCTAAATACAGCTGTGCCCAAAAGCCGACTCGGCTCAGGCTACCTTCCGCAACTCGACGGCCTGCGTGCAATAGGTATCGCACTGGTTCTCGTTCACCACGGACTTCAGCCCCTAGAATTTGGCGGGTTTCTCGGCGTCGATGTCTTTTTCGTTCTGTCCGGATTCTTGATCACGGGGATACTCCTCAGGGAGTGGCGAACTCAAGGTAAGATCCGCATCGGGAAGTTCTATCTGCGACGCGCAATCCGCCTTTATCCGTCATTATTGCTGGCACTCGCCGTCATATTGCCGTTCGGATTCGCGCTGTGGGGCACGAAGCACTTTGTTGAAGTAGCGCTGGCGGTGACTTATTTGACACCACTGGTCGTGGAAGTGCTTGGCAAGGGAAGCCAAATCTGGCTGCACACCTGGTCACTGGGAATTGAGGAGATGTTCTATCTCGTATGGCCAGTAGCTCTAATCGGAGCCCTCCGATGGGTGGGATCTAAGGCTTGGATCTTAATTGGCGTACTTGGACTAGCAATGATGATCGTCCAAATACAACTGTTCTCAGCTACTGGCGAGACAAGTTTCTTCCTGCGTGCCGGCGGCATACTCATGGGCTGCTCGTTGGCGCTTTGGCTTGAGCGCCGGCCGGTATTTTGTGCAGCAGCTCCAGTCGGCCAGATCGGCTTGATTGGCCTAGTTGGAGCAGTGGTGATTGGCTCCGTTGAGGGACTGCAGGCGGTCGCATTTGCTCTGGCTGCTTCGGCGACTGTTGCACTGCTAGCGAGCATCTCCACGAGGCAATCCGCTTTAGTGTCCGCACTCAGTAGCCCCGCCGTCGTTTACATCGGCAAGATCAGTTACGAGTTGTACATCTGGCATTATGCAATTCTGGTCGTACTGCGACTGGCAACAGATTCTCGGCTTATTGATGTAGCCCTCGTAGGTATCCCCTTGAGCGTCGTGCTGGCGGTAGGCACACACAGGTTGTTGGCCAAGCGCATTGACCGTTGGAAAAAGCAGTTCGCGCAGTGAGGCACATCGAACGGTCGATTGAGGGTAAAGCGTCATACTCCACTAATGCAGCAGGACCCGTGGGGCGGATCCGGTCACTGGACGGTCTGCGCGGAGTTGCGGCACTTGTTGTCGTGATCGGTCATTCGCTCATCGTTTTTCCGTGGTTGCGCTACGTTCATACAAGTGAGGATCCGCTTCCTTTTGGAACGGTGTCGTGGTGGGGCACCCATACGCCTCTCCATCTACTATGGGCGGGTTCAGAAGCCGTATACATCTTCTTTGTGCTGAGCGGCTTCGTTCTGACTTTGCCCGTATTGCAGGCCTCGTCCTTTTCCTGGCGTCAGTACTACCCCCGGAGACTGGCACGCCTGTACCTTCCAGTGTGGGCCGCTCTCGCTTTCGCGGTCGTCCTCACTGCATGTGTATCCCTGTTGGATGCACCGACCGCGCAGGTCTGGCTTGCAGAGAAGGAGCCTCTCCTGGCACCGCTTCGCATTGTGCGCGACGCTGTGCTCCTGACAGGGGTTTCGGATCTAAACGGTCCATTATGGTCCCTACATTGGGAAATGCTCTTCTCCCTCGCGCTGCCTGCCTACGTCATATTTGCGTGCCGGTGGCGTTCGCTACTGGGAATAAAAGTGGCCGTTGTGATCCTTATAAGCATCCTTGGGAGCACGGTTCTTTCGCCGCTTCAGCTGGTCGGCGATGCTTTTCTATTTATGCCGTTGTTCGCGCTCGGAGCATTGATGGCAGTCGAGTGGCCGCAGCTGCGAACTTATGCCCTTAGGATCGATAATTTGCCCCGTAGCCACTTCGCGTGGAACGGTCTGCTTGGGTTGGCGGCCCTAGTTCTGTGCTCCTATTGGCTGGTCCTTGCCTTCGATCCGCCGAAATTCGTACTCGATCTCACCCGGCCACTGTCCTTCACCGGTGCTGCAGTGTTGGTGTTCTGTGCCGCATTTCACGCCGCATTCAGATCCGCTCTGGAGTGGCGGGCAGTTCAATGGCTTGGCAGGATTTCTTTCAGTCTTTACTTGGTTCATGGTCCGATCCTTGAAGTGCTGAATTCTTTCCTGCGCGACGACCAGCGGTATGTCGTGATGCTTGTTGGCATCCCGGTTGCACTAGTTCTGGCTCAGCTTTTCTACATTGGGGTGGAGCGCCCGAGCCTAACCTTCTCTAGACGACTCGTGGCCGATCAGGGTGCACTTCAATAGCCGGTAGGGACGTCCGTGCTGGGCAATGCCCAACTTACGCCCGACAGAACTGAACGCTTAGTAGGAACTATGGATGCTTCAGTGGGAAATGTACGTACGGTGCCGGGTACAGTCGGCCGCATGGGATACAACAAGCACAACAAAGGCAAGAAGACCCGGCGTTGGATAAATCGGCCGCTGCGGTATTCCGGCCTAAGCATCCTCGCTTTCGTGACTGCCGTGGTGTGCTACGCCGCGCTCACCCGTTAACTCCCTATACTTCTCGGCAAGGGTTCCACTATTGAACCGCTGTTCATTTTAGTTCTTTTCGCAGTTGCCGCTCTGGCATTCCGCGCGCGAAAGGCAACCCTGCGGCGGCCAGGTACAATAAGCCGGACGCCGACACGGGCATTTCTCCCCGGGAGTGGGACAGCGCGGTCGGCTACTAGGGCGAAGCGCCCCGTTGCCCACAACCTATGCCCGTGGATCCAGACCTGGACACGTGGTTGAAGCGGACGCTTTTGGCTTCGTCGCCCTTGTACACCATGATGCCGCCGATACGGGCGTAATTGGAGGCGTGCGTGGGGGCCTTTACGACATGCTGGCCCTGGATGCCAATCGTGACACGATAAAGCTGGCCGTCCGTGGTGGCGCCTCCAGTTTGCGGTGGGGAGTGATCCCACGTCGGTGCCGTCTACACTCACGGTCACGTCCGAGGCTGGCCCGAAAGCGCAGACGATGTTCACGGACGTCCCTGTGACGATCCAGCCAATGTAGCCACGGGGCGCGATGACATAAGTACGCCCGCCCGCGCGGAGGCTGGTAGGCGCGACCACAGTGCAGCTCGTAACTGCGGGCTGGCCCATGGTGGTGGCCCTAAACAAGGCCCGCGTAGGCCCAGCTCCGCCCGTGACTCCAGCGTTGGGGTAGCGTGCGCGGATGGTCGCGGCTGCACCTGTCCTGCCGGCGGTGGCCCTGGGTGTCGCGCCGTGGCCTTCGGTGATGGAATCGCCGGAACCGAACCAGATGTTCACCGGGTCGACGTCCCGGGAGCCCCAGTGCCGCCTGGAAAGGCAGTTGAACTTTCGGCGTACGTTTCAGCGGCAACTGCCTTGTTTGCATAGGCATTATGTACCGTAAACCCCCGATGGGCGGGGGCTCTTCATGCAATGTTTTGTGCTTGGGAACGACTCTTCAGCGATCATTGACGCACGCGGGCATGAGCGAGCACGAGCCCGGCCGCCGTCGGTGGTTTTGAAAGGCTCAACCAGCGAACGGCTTTCTCGGGGTTTCGACAGGCTCAACCACCGGCCGGTGGATACAATCAACGCCTAGACGATCGCATACTGCTTTGCCGGAGGTACGGAGAAACAATGTCGGAATGGCTCGAAGTCGGCGCGGACAACTATGTGCTGGTCACCGAAGGATCGTTGCTGAACACCGGATTGGTTGTGGGATCCGAGCGTGCCATGGTGATCGACACGGGCTGCGGCCCTCGGCAGGGCCGGGAGATCCTGGACGCGGTGCGGGGGAAGACCCAGCTGCCGCTCGTCGTCGTAAACACTCACGCCCACTACGACCACTTCTTTGGCAACGCGGTGTTCGCGGAAGCGGGCGTAACCGAGTTCTGGGGGCACCAGAACTGCGCGACCGAGATAGATGAGCGCGGGGACCTCCAGCGCCGCCTCGTCGGGACGCTGGAACCGGAGATGTCCGCCGGCGAAGGCCAGAACGTGGAACTCGTAGTGCCCAATGCCATCGTAAAGGACCAGCCCGTCCTGGTGGATCTCGGCGGGCTGACCGCTACGCTGTTCTACCTGGGCCGCGGCCACACTGACGGCGACCTTCTGGTGGGTACACCCACTACCCTGTTCGTGGGCGACCTTGTGGAACAGGGCGCGCACCCGTCCTTCGAAGACTCCTATCCGGAAGAGTGGGCGGACGCGCTCCGGCACATCTCAGCGCTGCGCCACCGCTACGAGTTCCTTATTCCCGGGCACGGGAAGCCGTGCAGCGACCAGTTCGTCAAAACCATGGCGAACACCATGACAACCGCTGTTCGCCAGGCACGCCAGTCAATCCGCGATACTCCGAGTGATGCCACTAAGGCAATCCCGGTCCTGCCGTACGGGCCGGAACAGTCGCGCTGGTTCATCAAGCGTCTCCAGGAGACTCGCCGGGAGCACTAGTTTGCAGGCCGCAAACCGTATCCCTGCACAAACCTTGACCCGACCCGCGGGCGATCCTTCACCCAATCCTGAGCCTGACCACGTAGCTTGTTGCTTGTCAGGCAGTACCGGGCAGTACGGAGGGAGCAGGACATGACCATCACCGACTACGTTGTAGCCCTTGGCGGGATGCTGGGATCACTCGGGGCTGTGGGCCTTTTAGCCGCTAAACTCATCCACACGAAGGTACGCCACTAGCTGGAAGGGCAAAGCCGGGTTACACCCCCGGTGCTGGCGTAGCGACGCGACGAAGTGCCCTATGCCAGCACCGGCGGCTCGAACCGGGTCCCCGGCGAGCCGCCGGCCATCGCTTTCAAAATGTTCTCCGCAACGCTGCGGACCTTCAGGTTCCGCTGGCGCGATACTCCTGCAAGTTTGCTGAACGCCTCGCTGTACGAACAGCGGTTCTGCGCCATGATCACCCCACACGCCACATCTATGGATGTGCGGCTTTCTAAAACTGTCTTCAGGTTGTCGCCGGCGGAACGGACGCTCCGGACCTCCAGGGCAAGCTTCATGCTGGACGAGGCAACCCGGGCAAGCCACGTGGCCTCGCCCACGAGTTCGGGTGTGAACTCAAACCCCGCCGGTCCCAGGAACACCAGGGTGCAGGTTGTTCGTGCCTTGAGCTCCAGCGGAACAGCTAGCGCGCCACCGTACCCCAAGCCGGTAAGTCGGCGCCGGTACGCCTGCCATCCCTGCGCAGTGCCGCCCATTGTCACTACTACAGGTCCTCCCGTGGCGGCCGCTTGCTCCATGGGACCGTCGCCGTACCGGTCCTCGGAGGAGGCCACATTGGCGGCCGGGCTGGTATTGCCAGCAGTGACGGGGAGACTTTCCGCAGTCACCATTGTCGCGGCACAGTCAATCCCCGTCCCCGCCGATCCGGTGAGCGCCAGCGCAGCCGCATCCGCCAGCCGCTGAACCGACGCCATTTCTGTATCCGTTCCGGTGATCAGGTCCAGCAGGAACCCAGGGTGTTCCGTGCGCTTGCTTCCGGATGCCGGCTGTACTGTCACGCTTCTGCCCCCACTCGACGATCGGTTCCGCCCTCAACAGCGCGGCCCTTTCCTCGAATCTAGGGGTGTGCTCCGGCACGGACACGAGTAGCGGGTACTCTACTTTTCCTGCCGGTTCTGGGCAGTACTTGCTTCACGCTACGAGGGCCTCAGAACTCCGCGGAAAGACCGGTGAGCACCGACTTTCGGTGGCGGGCACTCCCGCCTCGATGAGGACTACGCGATGTCGCTGCCACGTAGCGCCGCGCGTACTGGGTAGGCAACGGACTGAAAAGTCTTGCCGATTACACAAGGAAGCGGGACTCGAAACAACACCGTGGCAACTCTTGTTGCGCAGATCATCAAGAAGACCACCTGCTCCGTCGTCTTGCAAGTAGAATTCGAGGGCGACAAGGCAGCCAATCAGTCAGCACAACCGAGCAATGGGCGAACTGCGTCAACGCAGTGAAGTTGGCCGCAGGGATCAGGCAGGCAGTATTCATGTCATGGACTCCAATGCACTCATCCCGACCCAGCCTGTCTGATTCAAACGACTTCTTCAGCGCGAACAGACTGCATCTGAACGACGCTGGACACGCTTACCTAGCCAACGTCATGTTGGACGCCCGACGGTCTATGCGGCGTTACGACTTGGACCGCAACACCTCACAGGATGGTCATTCTGCCTGCTGCTCTAATGGCCTTTTTCCAGGCAGTCGGCAGAGCAGAACGTGTCAAACCGGTCCTGCTTTTCCGACTGGCGGCAGATAGAGCAGAGCGCGAAACGCCTACTCTTCATGTCGATACCCGGGTAGAAGAAGTCACTTAGCCACTCGATAAGCCCCATCCCTCATATCTACAAATGCAGAATCAAGAAATGCTGCAGGTTCGGCTCAAGGTTGTTGCAAGAAGCCAATAAGCTGATTTAGTACCGTTGCGATATGGTGGCAAAAGCGACGCCCAACCTCATTGGGCGCGCCGTCTTTGTGTTTTTACGCTTCTAGGTCCTGACGACGCTACTCTTGTCAAACCGGTGGTCAGCTCCACCAAACGGCGCTCGGCTTTCGAGGCGTGTTCGAGTGTTCGAACGCACCCCTGACGCCGCCCGCAGTTCAGCGCGTGTCCACGTCCTCGAACACCAAGAACGTCTGGGTATCAAGTACTCCGGGCATGGACTGCAGCTGGTCGAAGATGACGCGCCGCAGGTCGATGTTGTCCACGGCGCGGACCAGCAGGATGACGTCGAAGTCGCCGCCTACCAGGGCAATGTGGTGTACCTCCGGGATGGCGCCCAGCTGGTCACGAAGCTCGCGCCAGGAATCCTGCCTCAGCTTCAGAGTCACGTAGGCGGACGACCGGAGCCCGGCCTTGATGGGATCCACCAGCGCGGTGAACCTGGAGAGCACGCCTTCACTCGTGAGCCTGCCGATCCGGGTGTACGCATGTGCCCGGGAGATGTGAACGTTCTCCGCCACCTGGGTGACGGACATCCTGCCGTCCCGGGTGAGTTCGGAAATGATCCTGCGATCAATGTCGTCCAACGGTACGGGTTCCGTCCCGGCATCCCTGGCTGCCATTTGTTCACGGCCCCTGTTCGGCAAATCTGGTGAGACTTACAATTCGTCTTCCAGCATAGGCAGAATCAGCCAACTTCTCCACGGATGCTGCACAGGCTGGATACGAACCTCACGCGGCAGGGGACTGCGAGTGGATAGAGTAATCGGGAAGGCCGGCAACAACGGTACCGCCGTCAGGGGCGCCGATACGGGACGTTACCGCCGCTGGGCATCGTGGAGTTCCGCTGCACGACGGATGAAGTCGCAGTCGCTGGGGGAGAGGATGCTCTCACCGTGGCGGTCCTGTTCGAACTCGGCGCCCGTGGCCTTCTTGATCTGGGCCGCGATGGTCCGGGGAAGAATTCTGCACCCGGGATTGTCCAGCAGCCACTGCCGCGTTTCTGGCTCGAGCCGGTCCCACAGCTTGTCGATGCCCATTACAGTTACCCCACTCTTAGTCATTTCCCGGTATATGAAATGCCGCCTCGCCCGCGGGACGGATGACCCAAGTCCCCGGTCCCCGCCAGCCGCAGGGAAGGCTGACCGCGAAGAGTGATCCAGAGGCGGAGGGGACGCCAGTGTCCCCTCCGCATCCGTCGCCGCACCACGAGCCCCCAAACCACGGGAAATCCCTGCCACCTGATGCGGAGCTTCCTGCCTGTAATGAACGGAAAGGAATCTTCCGGACATTGACGGATTGACGTTTTCGTCAATCGCGACCATCCGAGTGTGGCCCTCCCGTAAGTGGGGGTCAAGGGCTTTTTGAAAAGAGACGAACCTTTACTCCAAGGGGCAGGCTGGCAGCACTTGATTGCTTCGGCAACCGGGCAGACGGGGGAGTGCCACCGGGGTCAGGTGTGGCGCTGTTCCTGCCCGTTGCCAAGTTCGTCCCGGGCGGCTTCCAGCAGGGTGACACCGCGGGTGCGGGCTGTCCTGAAAAGCTCTGCGGCCGCTTCTTCCGGGGTGCAACCGCTCCGCTCGGCGATCGCTGTGCGGGCCTCCGCGATCACCGAGCGCGAGGCCAGAAGTGACTCCAGCTTGGACAACTGTTCATCCAGCCAGGCCGGATCCGGCAACTCCTCCGGCGCGGGGCGCAGGGCACCGTCGGCGGATGCCGTCCGGGCCTGGAGTACGGAACGGGCAGCGGCGAGCAGGCCGGCGGCTTCCGGGTTTGTGAGTCGGTAGACAAGGCGCCCGCCGGACCAGAGGCGCTGGATCAGCTGCTGCCCGCGCAGCTGGGTGAGGTGCCGCGCCAGGTGTGTGGCCTTCACTCCCGTGCCTTCGCAGAGTTCCGGGATGGAGGACTCGCCGTGGGAGAGCAGCTCCAGGATCTGTGCCCGGACCGGATGGGCCACGGCCTTGAACACCTCCGCCGCAGCAGACATCGCCGGTCCGGCGCCGCCACCATGTACCGGTGCGGCCATCGGAGCCGCGCGGCTCTCCGAGCCAATGTCATCGCTGCTCATGCGCTTCGCTTCCTTGGTCTATGCACGCCATTATCCTCCGCTCTGCCGTCCGCAGCCGGGAGGTCACGTCGGGGAATTCAGGCGTCAGTGGAAGCGGACACGTCCGGCTCGGCAGAGTCCCCAAAATCCTTGCCCGCCGTTTTGTCCACCGCACCGCCGGTAACCTGCGTCACACTGACAATTCGTCTTCCAGCAGCAGCAGAATCAGCCAGCTTCTCCAAGATTCCCGCAGACGCTGGATACGAAACCTTCCCCGGGTCAATACTGGGAGTAAATAGTGGCTTTCGAAGGATGGACCAATGACGATCTCCGCAGACCACACCGCACCGGACACTGCCAAGGCGGACCGCACCAGTAAGGCGCGAACAGAAGACGCCCTCACCGAGGCCGTCAAGAAGTTCGGGATCACGGTGGAGGACTACATGCTCCCGGCCCGGCACCAGATCCAGATGGTGGACCCGGACGGCCGGCTCAAGCCCGAAGGTGAGCAGGGCACCGAACCCGGCCACGAGTACCCGTTGCCCGGCGATGCTGAACTGCTGGCAGCGTACGAGCAGCTCGTCGTCGGCCGCCGCGTCAACGACCAGAACTCCGCGCTGGTCCGGCAGGGCCGCATGGCCGTGTACCCGTCCAGCCACGGCCAGGAGGCCTGCCAAGTGGCGGCCGCCCTGTGCCTGTCCGGCGGCGACTGGATGTTCCCCACCTACCGCGACGCCGTCGCCGTGATGGCGCGCGGCGTGGACCCCGTCCAGGTGATGACCATCTTCCGCGGCGACTGGCACGGCGGCTTCAACCCCCTCGAGCACAAGGTGGGCATCCAGTGCACGCCGCTGACCACCCAGCTGCTCCACGCCGTCGGCGTTGCCCACGCCGCCAAACTCCGCGGCGAGGACACCGTGGTGCTGGCCATGTGCGGCGACGGCGCCACCAGCGAAGGCGACTTCCACGAGGCCCTGAACTTCGCCGCCGTCTTCCACCTGCCGGTGATCTTCTTCGTCCAGAACAACAAGTACGCCATCTCGGTGCCGCTGGCGCACCAGTCCGTGGCGCCGTCGCTCGCGCACAAGGCGGTGGGCTACGGCATGGCCGGCGAACGCGTGGACGGCAACGACGTCGTCGCGCTCCTCGCCGTCCTGGACCGGGCCGTTGCGCTCGCCCGGGGCGGTTCCGGCCCCCTGCTGGTGGAGGCGCACACCTACCGGATGCAGGCCCACACGAATGCCGACGACGACACGCGCTACCGGGAGAGCGCTGAAGTTGCCGAGTGGCGGGCGAAGGATCCGGTGAACCGGATGCGGACCTACCTCACCGACCGCGGTCTCTTGGACGACGACGGCGAGCGGCGGATCCGCGAAAAGGCGGAAGCGGTTGCCACGCAGCTGCGTGACGGCCTCAGCGAGGACGTGCCGGTGGACCCGCAGGAGCTCTTCCGCCACGTTTTCGCCAAGACCACGCCGCAGCTGAAGGAACAGTCCGCCCTGCTCGCCGACGAACTCGCCCGCGACGCCACATCTACGGAGGAGGCCGCCAAGTGAGCCCCACCATCACCACCTCGTCCGAGGCCAATGGCAACGTTAGCGCCGCCACCGCCCGGGCCGCCGCCTCGGCCGCTGCCTCCGCGGAAGCCGCCGGCCCCCAACCGGTCACTCTTGCCAAGGCTCTTAACACTGCCCTGGCCGACGCGATGCACGCCGATCCCTCCGTCCTGGTGTTCGGCGAGGACGTGGGCATGCTGGGCGGGGTCTTCCGGATCACCGACGGGCTCACCGCGACGTTCGGTGAGCAGCGCTGCTTCGACACTCCGCTGGCCGAGTCCGGGATTGTGGGCATGGCCGTGGGCATGGCGATCAACGGGATGCGCCCGGTGATCGAGATGCAGTTCGACGCGTTCGCGTACCCGGCGTTCGAGCAGATCGTCAGCCACGTGGCCAAGATGCACAACCGGACCAAGGGGGCGGTGAAACTGCCGCTGGTGATCCGGGTGCCGTACGGCGGCGGGATCGGGGGAGTGGAGCACCACTGCGACTCCTCCGAGTCCTACTACGCCCACACCGCTGGGCTGAAGGTGTTCACCCCGGCCACCGTGGCGGACGGGTACCGGATGCTCCGCGAGGCCATCGACTCGGACGATCCCGTGATGTTTATGGAGCCCAAGAAGCTGTACTGGTCCAAGGATCTGGTGGACCTGTCCGAGCTTCGGTCCTCTTACTCTTCCGCTGCTTCGGCGGGGCAGTCCTCGCAGGGGCGCGCCGCCGTCGCGCGTTCCGGCACTGACGCGACCCTGATCGCGTACGGGCCGTCCGTCCCCACCGCGCTCGCCGCCGCCGAGGCCGCCGCGCTGGAGGGGCGCTCGCTGGAGGTCATCGACGTCCGCACCATCGTCCCGTTCGACGATGCCACTGTCTGCGAGTCGGTCCGGAAGACCGGGCGGGCCGTAGTGATCGCGGAAGCGCACGGGTTCGCGTCCGTGTCCTCGGAGATCGTGGCCCGGGTGCAGGAGCGCTGCTTCCACTACCTGGCGGCACCCATCCGCCGCGTGACGGGGTTCGACATCCCGTATCCGGCGCCGAAGCTTGAAAAGTATTACCTGCCCGGCGTGGACCGCATCCTCGACGCCGTTGACGACCTGCAGTGGGAGAACTGACCATGAGTGAAGCACGCGTGTTTTTGTTGCCGGACCTGGGCGAGGGGCTGACCGAAGCCGAGCTGGTGTCCTGGCACGTTTCTGTTGGTGACACTATTTCCGTGGATCAGCCGATCGCGGAGGTGGAGACGGCCAAGTCCACTGTTGAGGTGCCATCACCCTATGCCGGGATTGTGGCCGAGCTGCACGGGCAGCCGGGGGAGACCCTGGACGTGGGGAAGCCGCTGATCTCGGTGACGCCTGCCTCGGTGGGTGAGCCTGCCCAGCCGGTGGTTGAACCCGTCGAAACCCCGGTGGTTGAGCCTGTCGAAACCAAGCCCGTCGAAACCGAGCTGGGCGAGGCGGTGGTTGAACCTTCCTCCTCGGTGGTTGAGCCTGTCGAAACCAAAGAGGCCGAGACCTACCGCGAAGAAGAAAAGGCGGGGTCCGGCAACGTCCTCATCGGCTATGGCACCCCAGGAGGCCACGGCGTTGCCCGTCGTACCCGGGCGCCCAAGTCATCCGTGGCGGTTGCTGACCGCTCGGTGGTTGAGCCTGTCGAAACCAAAGAAACCAAAGAGGACGACCTCACCCTCCTGCGCACCCGCGTCCCCGGGAAGCTCGGTGCCGTGATCTCCCCGCTGGTCCGGCGGATGGCGCGGGAGCACGGCGTCGACCTGGGAGAGATCCCCGGCTCGGGTGACGGCGGACTGATCATGCGCAAGGACGTCGAAGCGGCCATCCTCCCCACCCGCCCCCTAACCTCGCAAGCTCGGCCAGGGAACCCTGCGGGCGTGGCCCCACCCCCGTCCAGCGACGTGGAAGCGCCGATGGTTGAGTCTGTCGAAACCTCAGAGGCTCCTGGATCTCGACAAGCTCGATCACCGGAGGGAACCGACGCCCGGACCGGCCTTGCCGTTTCCTCGCGCACGCCTGTCAGGGGAGTACGCAAGGCCGTGGCCGCCAACATGTCCCGCAGCCGCTCGGAAATCCCAGAGGCAACGGTCTGGGTGGACGTCGACGCGATGGCCCTCGTGGAGCTCCGCGAGCAACTCAAGGCCGGCGGCGCCGAGGTACCGGGCCTGCTCGCGTTCATTGCCCGCTTTGTCACCGCGGGGCTCAAGAAGTACCCGGAGCTGAACACGCGCATCGAAACCACGCAGGACGGCTCGCAGGAGATTGTTTCGTTCGACGGAATCAACCTCGGCATCGCCGCGCAGACCGACCGGGGACTCGTGGTCCCGTCGGTCCGTTCCGCTGAAAAACTGAGCGCTCGCGAACTGGACGCGGAGATCCGCCGGCTCACAGACGTCGCCCGCCAGGGCAAGGCCACTCCGATAGAACTCGGCAGCGGAACGTTTACGCTGAACAACTACGGGGTGTTCGGCGTGGACGGGTCGGCGGCGATCATCAACCACCCGGAGGTGGGCATCCTCGGCGTTGGCCGGATCATCGACAAGCCGTGGGTGGTGAACGGTAAACTTGCGGTCCGGAAGGTCACCGAGCTGACGCTGACCTTCGACCACCGCGTCTGCGACGGCGGCACCGCAGCCGGCTTCCTTCGCTTCGTGGCTGACGCCATCGAAAACCCGGGAAGGCTGTTGATTGAGCTGTAGCGGCACAAGTCAGGGATGGACCTAAACGGCCTCACTGGCACTTAGGTACAAGCAGGTGGTCACTCCGTCGGAGGACAGGCGGAGAACAGGTACCGTCTACTCGTGCGCAGGGTGGAGCAGCATTGTTGACTGGTGGAAGCCAGCGAGGAGAGGTCTCCCTAAGCCAAGAGGTCTCAAACCCAACACTCGCCGGTCACACCAGTGCTGGCGGGTCTTAGGTTTGGTGGCCCTCTCCGGGAGACCCGCCAGCGCCACATAAGCGTCTATTCGAGGAAGCGACCACAGGGCAGCAGATTACTGTGTGTCGGAAATCTGCGGACTGACTTTCTCTCCATCGGGTGCAGGTCAAGGGGCAGCCGCAAGCAAAAAACCCGCGACCTTCAAGGGCCGCGGGTTTTGTGCTTTTTCGATTACTGGGTAGTCAGGGTGAAGGTGGCTGCCTTGTCGCCAACGTCGTCGGTGACCACGATGGTGGTCGGGCCCTTCTTGACGTCGAACACCACCACACCCTGGCGTGCATCACCGGCGGCGACTTCCTCGGTGGGCAGGCCCTCAAGCCCCTCCTCCAGGTAGATCCCCTCGCCCTCGTTGCCGTCGGCGTCGTAGGCCTCGAAGTTTGAGGAGCTGGCAAGGCTGGTTCCGGTCAGCGTCTCCCAGGAAACATTGATGGCGAGGAAGCCTCCGTTTGCCGGGGTCATGTAGGACATCCCGGGAATCTCCTGGGTGTAGATGGCGTCGATGACGCCCACCTTCACGGTGTTCCCATCGGAGACCGTGACCGTGAAGGAAGTGTCGTCACCGGCGGTAATGGAGGGCTGTGATGCCGCTTCACTGACCTGGGGATCGGCGGCCTGGGTGACCTCGGGGGAGCTTTTGCGCAGCTCCTCCAACGCGCTGTTGGCCAGGGCAAAGGACATCACCGTGTACAGGATGCCAACGACCACCCCGACGAGCCAGACGGCGCCGGTGATGATCCAGGCCGTCTTCTTGTTTTCCGGGTAACCCTCCAGCGGCAACCCGTTCTTGTCCCGCATGTTCCCGGTCAGGATGATGATCAGGTCGATGATGGACCAGATGCCCAAGCCGCCCAAGGTCAGCAGCTTGACGATGCAGGTGCCGATCTTGCCGAGGTAGAAGCGGTCCACACCCAGGCCGCCCAGCAGGAGGGAGAGGAGCCAGGTAACCACGAAGGACTTCCCCGGGGCGGTGGCATAAGGAGGGTGTCCATAGGGGTCCGGCTGGTATCCGCCCTGTTGTCCTCCCTGGTACGGTCCGCCAAAGCTGGCAGGTGCGGTGGGGATGGGCGGAGCTGAGTTTTCATTCACCCGTTGAACGT
>NZ_JARHXQ010000120.1:0-527 GCF_029222765.1 Arthrobacter sp. Cr_A7
CCGGCAAGGTCGCCGAGTACGTCGACATCATCGAACTCGGCACCCCGCTGATCAAGGCCGAAGGCCTCTCCGTGATCACCGCGATCAAGGAAGCCCACCCGGACAAGATCGTTTTCGCCGACATGAAGACCATGGACGCCGGCGAACTCGAAGCCGACATCGCCTTCAAGGCCGGCGCCGACCTGGTCACCGTGCTCGGCACCGCCGACGACTCCACGATCGCCGGCGCGGTCAAGGCAGCCAAGGCCCACAACAAGGGCGTCGTCGTTGACCTGATCAGCGTCGAGGACAAGGTCACCCGCGCCAAGGAAGCCCGCGCCCTCGGCGCCAAGTTCGTCGAAATGCACGCCGGCCTGGACGAGCAGGCCAAGCCCGGCTTCGACCTGAACGGACTGCTCCGCGCCGGAGCAGAAGCCCGCGTACCGTTCTCCGTCGCAGGCGGCGTGAAAGTCGCCACCATCGCAGACGTCCAAAAAGCAGGCGCCGACGTCGCCGTCGCCGGCGGAGCAATCTACGGCGCAGCCGAC
>NZ_JARHXQ010000121.1:0-22406 GCF_029222765.1 Arthrobacter sp. Cr_A7
CCGGCCGGACCCGGCGGCCCTGGAGGCGGGAGTGGCGAACCTGCGCCGGCATGTGCGGAACGTGGAGAAGTTCGGCGTCACCCCCGTGGTGGCCATCAACCGGTTTTCCTCCGATTCCCAGGAGGAGCTCGACTGGCTGCTGGCATGGTGTGCCGCCGAAGGGGTTCTTGCCGCTGTTGCGGACGTCTGGGGGCACGGCGGCGGCGGTGACGGTGGGGACGAGCTGGCCGCGTTGGTTGCACAGGTGCTGTCCCGGCCCAACAGCTTCCGGCACCTTTATCCTTTAGGGTTGTCTGTGGAGGACAAGATCCGGACCATCGTGCAGGAGATCTACGGGGCGGACGGTGTGGACTTCTCGGTCCCGGCACTGAAGCGGCTGGCCGATATCGAGCGGAACGGCTGGGGCGGCATGCCGGTGTGCATGGCCAAGACCCAGTACTCCTTCACCGACGACGCCTCCCGGCTGGGCGCCCCCAAGGGCTTCACTATCCACGTGCGCGACCTGCTGCCCAAGACGGGGGCCGGGTTTATCGTGGCGCTGACCGGTGCCGTGATGACGATGCCCGGCCTCCCCGCCGTCCCGGCTGCCCTGCGCATGGACGTGGACGACGCCGGCAACCCCGTAGGCCTCACCTAACCCCCTCCCCTGCCCAAACCCTCTCTCACCTTTCGCAGGTTTCTCCGGGACGCTCTCTCACCTTTCGCAGGTTTTTCCACGACCCTCTCTCACCTTCATTGGCGGGCTAACGCGCTGTGGATAACTTCTGCAGCGCCACCCCAATCTGGGTAACAATCGCAGGATGCGCATGCGTGATGCTCTACCTCCGCCTATGGCTACAGCGCCCTTCACATTCGGTGCAGCGCGGGCCTCGGGGGTCCCCGGTTCCAGGCTTCGCAGAGCCGACGTCGTTCATGTGAGCCGGGAACTCTACCGGCCGTCGAACTGGAGCTTTGAGTTAGAGGCCGCTGCACGTGCGTTGTCCCAGGCATCGCCTGGAGCCTGGATTTCGCACGTCACCGCAGCCCGACTTCGCTGCCAACTGCTGCCCCCTTGGCTGTCGGATTCAACCGAACTGCACCTGAGCAAGCCCAGGGAGTTGCCCTCGGTACGGCGTAAGGGCGTGATCGGCCACACGGTCATCGCCAGGGATGAAGACATTGAATCGCTCGATGGCATCCGAATCAGTACGCGATCACGGACTTGGCTCGACTTGTCGAGGCGCCTGTCCCTCATCGACCTGGTGTGCATGGGCGACGAGATCATCCGCATCCCAAGAACCGAATTTGAGGGCAGATCGCAACCGTTTGACACAATGGACGGGCTCCGTGCTTTAGTAGCGCGGCACCCCAACCTGCAGGGCGTCGTCCGCGCCCGGGAAGCCCTTGAGCTGATGCGGGTCGGGGCCGACTCGGCACCCGAAACTATGCTCCGTCTGGCAATGGCGGACGCAAACTTGCCGGAACCAGACCTTCAGATTGACCTCTGGCCGCAGAATGCCATATCTCCGACAGCCGACCTCGGCTACCGTCACCGTCGCCTGGCGATCCAGTACGACGGCGAGCATCATCTCTTGAGCGCCCAGTCCATGAGCGACAGACAGCGGGACAAGGCCTTCGAACTGGCTGGCTGGACAGTCCTGGTGCTCAACAAGGAGGACCTGGCAGACGGATTCGAACTGGCCATCAACAAGATTAAGCGCCACCTGAGTACCGGGTGGACCGATCATCCGCATGCATCCGGTTTTGCCGGCATCAAGTGAAAGAGCGTTGGTCCGGATCCTGCAGGAGGTGAGAGAGGATGGCGCTCAGACCCGCAGGAAATGAGAGAGCGTCCGATTCCGTTCGCCGTGGCGTACCGGCGCGCTCCCGCCGCGCTTGAGCGAAACGAAAATTACGACGACGGCGAGAACCACCAGACCGGCAACAAAGGCCGCAGTACCCGGGTCCTCCGCCAGGAGCTGCGGGATTGCCCGCCCGGGCATAGCAATGGCGAAGACGAATGCAACGGCGATGCCGATGTAGCTGCCGATCATGTTGCCCAGATGGGACCGGATATTGCGGCGAACGGCGCTGACGAGACCCAACGTGACGGTCACGATGGTGAAGGCGGACAGCCCGTGCAGCCAGGTGAAGTGCCCGGCCGTCACAATCCAGAAACTGCTGAAGCAGACGTAGTACATCGCTGCCGCCCAGAGGTATCCCATGGTGCGGTGGATGCGGTCACGACGCCTGCGGAGGATTTGGAAGGGGCCGATGGCAAGGACGAACAGAGCCGCAATCACGTGGGTTACAAGCAGTGCATTCCAGTGCTCCATGCTCATAGGATAGAGCTACTATCCTATGCTGTATATCAAGATAGCGGCGGACGGGTCCGCTATCCAACGGGTTCACCCCCTGGCAGGAGGATTGGCAGGCATGCAGCTCAAAGACTTGAGTGAGCAGTCGGGAGTCCCCGCCGCCAGCATCAAGTTCTATCTGCGCGAAGGACTGCTCCCGGCGGGCGAGGCCATTCACGCCACCCGCGCGGAGTACTCCGTCCGACACCTGGAGCGCCTGCGGCTGATCCAGGCGCTGCGCCGCGTCGTCGGGCTGAACATCGAACAAATCCGAAGCCTCCTCAGGATGGCCGACGACGGCGCCCCGCGGCTGAGCCTCCTGGCGGCGGTTCAGCGCGTGGTGCTGAAGCTGGACACGGCTGCCGCCGGCAGCGGCGGGAGGGGAACCCAGGCGACTGACGCCGTCGTGCATCTCCGGAACTGGCCGGACTACCCCAGCGATGCCAGAAACGCCCTGAACGCGCATCTCGAGCTGATGGACAGCCTCGACATTGAGGTGACCGATGAAGTCCTGGACACTTACAGCCAGGCGATGGACGACGTCGCACGGTATGACATTGCCGCTACCACCACTCCGGAAAGCGTCGACGAACTCATCCTCACGGCAGCCGTCGGGATGCATATGCACAGCCAGCTGCTGCTGAAGGTGCTGGCCCTCGCGCAGGCAAGCCATGCCATTCGGCGCTACGAAGGGGAAACATCAGGCACCGCAGCTCCTCAAGAGTGAGATAGGGTTCCTAAAAAACCTGCAGGAAGTGAGAGAGCGTTGCGGGAAAAGCTGCAGGAGGTGAGAGGGCGTCGGATACGGCAAACGCTCCCCCACCCGAAGGTGAGGGAGCGTTGAGGCACCGGGAGGAGGGGGTTAGCGCTCCAGGTCGCCCCGGATGAAGGCTTCCACCTTTTCGCGGGCGAGGTCGTCGTTGAACTGCTCCGGCGGGGACTTCATGAAGTAGCTCGAGGCGGACAGCAGCGGGCCGCCGATGCCGCGGTCCAGGCCGATCTTCGCGGCGCGGATGGCGTCGATGATCACGCCTGCGGAGTTGGGCGAGTCCCAGACTTCCAGCTTGTATTCGAGCGAGACCGGGGCGTCGCCGAAGTTGCGGCCCTCGAGGCGGACGAAGGCCCACTTGCGGTCGTCGAGCCACTGGACGTAGTCGGACGGGCCAATGTGGACGTCCTTGGCGGCCAGTTCAGCCTCGACGTTGGAGGTGACGGCCTGGGTCTTGGAGATTTTCTTGGACTCGAGGCGGTCGCGCTCCAGCATGTTCTTGAAGTCCATGTTGCCGCCGACGTTCAGCTGGTACGTGCGGTCCAGGGTGACGCCGCGGTCTTCGAAGAGCTTTGCCATGACGCGGTGGGTGATGGTGGCACCGATCTGGCTCTTGATGTCGTCACCCACGATCGGAACACCGGCGGCGGTGAACTTGTCAGCCCACTCCTTGGTGCCGGCGATGAAGACGGGCAGGGCGTTGACGAAAGCCACGCCGGCGTCGATGGCGCACTGGGCGTAGAACTCGGCTGCTTCCTGGGAGCCAACGGGCAGGTAGCAGACCATGACGTCAACCTTGGCGTCTTTGAGGGCCTGCACCACGTCAACGGGTTCCTCGGTGGACTGCTCGATGGTCTCGAGGTAGTACTTGCCCAGGCCGTCCAGGGTGTGGCCGCGCTGGACGGTGACGCCGGTGGGCGGGACGTCGGCGATCTTGATGGTGTTGTTTTCGCTGGCCAGGATTGCGTCGGCGAGGTCGTTGCCGACCTTCTTGCCGTCCACATCGAATGCTGCGACGAACTCGACGTCACCCACGTGGTACTGGCCGAACTCAACGTGCATCAGGCCCGGGATGGTGGCCTTGGGGTCAGCGTCCTTGTAGTACTGGACGCCCTGGACCAGCGATGCGGCGCAGTTGCCTACGCCGACGATTGCGACACGGATCGGATGTGAAGACACGGAACTCCTTTAAAGACAAATGTCAGCCGGCCGGGTGCGTCGGGGAGAGTGCGACGGCGGCCGGCTGGTACGGCGCCGCGCGGCGCCTTTTCATAGTACCTAACACTGTCGGACAAGGGCTTGTTCCCCTGTCCCACAGTGTGGAATGGCCGTAAAGGAAACTAGACGGGCTGCTTCCACAGGTTGATGTCCGATTCCACCGCGAACTCGTCGATGGCCGCCAGCTCCTCGGAGGTGAATTCGAGGTTGTTGATGGCGGACAGCGTGTCCTCAAGCTGGCGGACACTGGAGGCACCAATCAGCGCCGATGTCACCGCAGACCCCTTCGGCTGGTCACGCAGGATCCACGCGACGGCCATCTGCGCCAGCGACTGCCCGCGGCCTTCGGCGATGGCGTGCAACCCCCGGATCCGGGCGAGCTTGTCGTCGGTGATGGCTTCCTCCGAGAGGAACCGGGCCTTCGCCGCGCGCGAATCGGTGGGGATGCCGTTGAGGTACCGGTCGGTGAGCATGCCCTGCGCCAGCGGCGAGAACGCGATGGAGCCGGCGCCCACTTGGTCCAGTGCCTCATACAGGTTGGGCGACCCGTCCTCTGTCCAGCGGTTGAGCATGGAGTAGCTGGGCTGGTGGATGAGCAGCGGCGTCCCGAGTTCCTTCAGGATGCGGGCCGCCTCGATGGTCTGCTCCGGGGTGTAGGACGAGATGCCGGCATAGAGGGCCTTGCCGGAGCGGACAGCGTAATCCAGGGCGCCCATGGTTTCTTCCATCGGAGTCTCCGGATCCGGGCGGTGGCTGTAGAAGATGTCCACGTAGTCCAGGCCCATCCGCTGCAGGGACTGGTCCAGGCTGGAGATCAGGTACTTGCGGGAGCCCCATTCACCGTAAGGGCCGGGCCACATGTAGTAGCCGGCCTTGGTGGAGATGACGAGTTCGTCGCGGTAGGGCTTGAAATCGTCCTGCAGGTGCCGGCCGAAGTTCGTCTCGGCCGAACCGTCCGGCGGGCCGTAGTTGTTGGCGAGATCGAAGTGGTTGACGCCAAGGTCGAAGGCACGGCGGAGAATGGCGCGCTGCTCGTCGAAGCGCTTGTCGTCGCCGAAGTTGTGCCACAGGCCCAGGGAGATGGCCGGAAGTTTTAGCCCGCTGCGGCCAACGCGGCGGTAGGGCATGGATTCGTAGCGGTCCTCCGCTGCAGAAAAAGTCATACGTTCCATCCTGCCAGTTGTGACCGGCACTACATTACAACGTGAGAGAAGTTACGCCGCGGGCTGACAATCAACCCGCGGCGCAACTTCCGAAAACGTCAGGACTTGAGAATTGCCGCGCTCCACGGCGCGAGGGCCAGGGACTCACCCTCCAGGGCGGTCCCGTCGTCCGTTGCCAGCAGGACAGTCCCGCGGGCATCGTCCAGGCGGACCTTCGCGTCGGAGAAGTTCAGCAGCACCTCCACCGTCCCGCGGCGGAACCGCAGCCAACGCTCGTCGTCGTCGAACGCCACTTCCGTCTCCTCGAAGCCGAGCCCGGCAAGCTGCGCATGCTCGCGGCGGAGCGCGGTCAGGGACCGGTACAGCTCCAGCAGCCGGGCGTGGTCGCCAACGGAGGCTTCGTCCCACTTCAGTTTGGACCGGCCGAAGGTTTCCGGATCCTGGGGATCGGGGACGACGGCGGGGTCCCACCCCATGCGTTCGAACTCCTTGATCCTGCCCTCGGCGGTGGCTTTGCCGAGTTCAGGTTCCGGGTGGGAGGTGAAGAACTGCCACGGGGTGCTGGCCGCGAATTCCTCGCCCATGAACAGCATTGGCGTGAACGGGGACGTGAGCGTGAGCACCGCGGCCAGAGCCAGCTGCCCGTGGGACAGCGACTGCGAGAGCCTGTCCCCCGTGGCCCGGTTACCGATCTGGTCGTGGTTCTGGTTGCAGACCACCAGCGCCGCGGGGTGCACCAGGGAGGTGTTGATGGGCCGGCCATGGTGGCGCCCCCGGAAGCTGGAGTAGCTGCCGTCGTGCAGGAAGCCGTCCTTGAGGACCTTGGCCAGGACCGCCAGCGACTCAAAGTCCGAGTAGTATCCGGTGGTTTCGCCGCTGACGTTGACGTGGACCGCGTGGTGGTAGTCGTCGCTCCACTGCCCGGCAAGCCCGTAGCCGTTGACGTCCCGCGGGTACAGCAGGCGCGGGTTGTTCAAGTCCGACTCCGCGATCAGCGTCTTGGGCAGGCCCGTTTCCGCTGACACCGCGTCCCCCAGGGCACCGAATTCCTCCAGGATGTGCACGGCGCGCTCGTCCCGCAGGGCATGCACCGCATCGAGGCGGAGCCCGTCCACGTGGTAGTCCCGCAGCCACAGGGCCGCGTTGTCCAGGATGTATTCCCGGACCACGTCGGAGCCGGGCCCGTCCAGGTTGACGGAGTCGCCCCACGTGTTGGCGTCGCCCTGTTTTAGGTACGGGCCGAACTTCGGCAGGTAGTTGCCGCTGGGACCGAGGTGGTTGTAGACCACGTCCTGGATGACGCCGAGCCCCGCCGCGTGGGCGGCATCGACGAACCGCTGGTACGCGGCCGGTCCGCCGTAGCCCTCATGGACCGCGTACCACTGCACGCCGTCGTAGCCCCAGTTGTGGGTGCCGTTGAAGCCGTTGACGGGGAGCAGTTCCACGAAGTCGACGCCGAGGTCCGCCAGGTAGCCCAGCTTCTCGGCCGCGGCATCCAGGGTTCCCTCCGGCGTGAAGGTGCCGACGTGGAGTTCATAGATGACCGACCCCTTCAGCTCCTTGCCGCGCCAGCCGGTGTCCTGCCACGAGTGGCTGGCCGGATCGAACGTCCTGGACAGTTCGTGGACGCCGGACGGAAGGCGCCGGGACCGCGGATCGGGCACCGGGGTGGTGTCGCCGTCGAGCAGGTAGCCATAGTCCACCTCGCCCCCGGCCGGGGCGTCGGGCGCGGACCACCACCCCTCGGTGCCCGGCGCCGTCTCCTTTTTCTGCATGGGGTACTGCCGGCCGTCTGCCAGCAGGGTCACGGACGTGGCGTCGGGGGCCCAGACGTCGAAGCGTTCGGGTCCAACGTTGACCAAGGTCATGCCTTATCTCCATCCACTGGTACCAGCAAAGCCACGGGGTAGGTACCCAGGACGTCCGCCACCGAAACGGTGCCCGGTCCGTAGCCGGCTCCGGTCAGTTCGTCACGCATGGGAGCGGAAAGTTCGACGGCGGTGTCCCGCCAGCCGCCGTCCGCTTCCAGTCCGGCGGGGAGCCGGGTGGCCAGCGTCAGGGCGCCGACGGAGCCTTCGGAGGCGCCGCGGTGGAAGGCCAGGAGGTGGCCGGCAGCCGCTCCTGTGACCGAAACGGGGGTGTAGCCCTGGAACAGTTCCGGCCTGTCCCGGCGGAGGCGGAGCGCCCGGGAGGTTGCCAGGAGCTTGCTGGCCTCCGTTCCGGCTTCCGGCAACGTCCCGCCGTCGATCCTTGCCAGCTCTTCCCGGCGGAGCGCGAAGTCCACGGGCCGCCGGTTGTCCGGGTCGGTCAGGGACCGTTCCCAGAACTCACTGCCCTGGTAAACGTCGGGCACACCCGGCATGGTGAGTTGGACCAGCTTCGCGGAAAGCGAGTTGGAGGCGGCGTACGCGTCGATCAGTGCCACGAACTCCTCCAGCACCTTGGTGACCCGGGCGTCGTCGAACGCAGCGTCAACGGCGGCCTTGACGGCGGACTCAAAGTCCTCGTTCGGCTGCGTCCACATGGTGGAGTTGCCGGCTTCCCGGGCTGCCTTCTCGGCGTACCCCTGCAGCCGTTCACGGCTGGCGGGCCATGCCCCGATGACGGCCTGCCACAGCAGGTTCTCGTAGGGGCCGTCCGGGATTGGTGCCAGTTCCCGCAGCGTGTTCAGGGTGGCGGTCCATTCCTGCGGAAGCTCCGCGATGACGGAGATCCGTGCCCGGGCATCCTCGCTGCGCTTGGTGTCGTGCGTGGACATGGTGGTCATGGACAGCGGCAGGTCCTCCTGCCGGCGACGCATCCGGTGGTGGAACTCCTCCGGGGATACAGCGAACTCGGTGGGTTCTGCCCCCACCTCGGTGAGCGTGCCGAGCCGGGTGTAGCGGTAGAAGGCAGTGTCTTCCACACCCTTGGCCATCACCATGCCGGAGGTCTGCTGGAACCGGACGGCGAGCGCATTCGAGGGGTCCAGGAGCAGCGGCAGCAGTGTCCCCACCGCAACAGCAAGGTCCGGCCGGTGTTCAGCCGCGGACTCGCATGCTTCCTTCAGAACCTCGGCGCCGGTGGGCAGGTAGGTCCGGTACACCGGGAAGGACGCGATGATCTCGGCGATGGCATCCGCCGCCTGCTCCACAGAAAGGCCGTGGGACTCGGGCACCAAACGGGCCAGGCGGAGCACCTCGGACCGCAGGATGCCGTCGGCGATCATGCGCTTGGTGCCGCGGATCATCTCCGCGTAGTCCGCCGGACTCCCTGATTCACGAAGGGACGCGTCCAGCGCATCCAAAGCGGCCTGCCCGGCGGGGTCCACGAAGACCCGGTCCACATCCGCCAGGGCGTCGTAACCGGTGGTTCCTTCGCAGGAGAACTCGCCCGGCAGGACCTCGCCCGGTTCCAGGATCTTTTCCACCAGGACGTAGGCCCCGCCGGTGAGGTCCTTGAGCCAGCGCAGGTAGCCGGCGGGGTCGGCGAGCCCGTCCGGGTGGTCCACGCGGAGCCCGTCAACCAGCCCGTCGCGGAACCAGCGGCCAACCTCGGCATGGGCTTCCTCGAAGACCTGCGGGATCTCCACCCGGATGCCTGCCAAGGTGGTGACGGCGAAGAAGCGCCGGTAGTTGAGCTCGGCATCGGCGCGGCGCCAGTCCATCAGCTCGTAGTGCTGGCGGCTGTGCACCTCCTGCGGGGAATCCCCCTCGGTGTACGTGCCGGCAGCGATCGGAAAGCGGTGGTCGTAGTAGCGGAGTTCGCCATCCACCACTTCCAGCTTGTCCAGGTCCGCATCGGAGCCAAGCATGGGCAGCCGGATCTTTCCGCCGCCCAGGTCCCAGTCGACGTCGAAAGCTTCGGCGTAGCGTGAGCCGCGCCCTTCCTTCAGGAGGGACCACCACCACGGGTTCTGGGCCGGTGTGGCAACGCCCACGTGGTTGGGGACGATGTCCACCAGGACACCCATGCCGTGCTCGCGGGCAGCCTTGGACAGGGCCAGCAGACCCTCGGGGCCGCCGCGGTCCGGATCCACCGAAGAGGGGTCGGTCACGTCATAGCCGTGGTCCGAGCCCTTCTCCGCGGTGAGGATGGGCGAGAGGTACACCCAGTCAACGCCAAGCGACTTCAGGTACGGGACCTGCTCCGCGGCGTCGAACAGGGTGAAACCCTGGCGGATCTGCAGCCGGTAGGTGGATGCCGGGACCCTCACTTCTTCGAAGCCTTCCGCTCCCCGATCTTGGTGGTCTTTCCGGGTTCCGCCACTGCCGGTGTGCTGATGGTCTCCGTCTCGCTGCTGGAGGTCTGGGTCAGCGCGGCAAGGGAGGCTGCCACCGAGTGGTCGGGCTCCACCTCGGGAACGGTGTGCGCCCGGAGGACCACCAGGGACTTGGCCTCAACGGGCAGCGGCTGCCCGGCGGAGACGGGCTCGGTGTCGGCGTTCTGCCCGGCGGTGTCGATGATGACGTCCCAGGCCGGGGCGAACTCGTCGGAGGGAAGCGTGAACTTCACCGTGTCATCGTGGGCGTTGAAGTACAGCAGGAAGTTCACGTCGGTGATCCGGCGGCCGCGGCTGTCCTTGCCCTGGATGCCGTTGCCGTTCAGGAAGACGCCAACAGAGCGGCCGAACCCGCTGTCCCAGGCTTCGGGCTTCATGGTTTCGCCGTCGGGATCGAGCCAGACGATGTCCGGCAGGCGTTCGCCCTGGCCACGCAGGACGGGCCGGCCGTCGAAGAAGCGGCTGCGGCGGAAGGTGGGGTGCTTGGCGCGGAGGGCGTTAACGGCGGCGGTGAACTCGACCAACGGCTGGTCGATGGTCTCCCAGTTGATCCAGGTCAGTTCCGAGTCCTGGCAGTAGCCGTTGTTGTTGCCCTGCTGGGTACGGCCCATCTCGTCGCCGTGCAGGAGCATGGGCACGCCCTGGGACAGCAGCAGCGAGGCGATGAAGTTCCGCTGCTGGCGGGCCCGCAGCGACAGGACCTCGGGATCATCCGTGGGGCCCTCAACGCCGCAGTTCCAGGAGCGGTTGTGGGATTCGCCGTCGTTGTTGCCCTCGCCGTTGGCGTCATTGTGCTTCTCGTTGTAGGACACCAGGTCCGACAGGGTGAAGCCGTCGTGCGCGGTGACGAAGTTGATGGACGCCACGGGGCGGCGGCCGGAGTGTTCGTAGAGGTCCGCCGAACCGGTAATGCGGGAGGCGAACTCGCCCAGCGTTGCGGGCTCGCCGCGCCAGAAGTCACGGACAGTGTCGCGGTACTTGCCGTTCCATTCCGTCCACTGCGGCGGGAAGTTGCCCACCTGGTAGCCGCCGGGGCCAACGTCCCACGGCTCGGCGATGAGCTTGACCTGCGAGACTACGGGGTCCTGCTGGATGAGTTCGAAGAAGGTGGACAGCTTGTCCACGTCGTAGAACTCGCGGGCCAGGGTGGAGGCGAGGTCAAAGCGGAAACCGTCAACGTGCATCTCGGTGACCCAGTAGCGCAGCGAGTCCATAAGCAGCTGCAGGGAGTGCGGCTGGCGGACGTTCAGCGAATTGCCGGTGCCGGTGTAGTCCATGTAGTGCTTTTCGTCGCCCTCCATCAGCCGGTAGTAGGCGGCGTTGTCGATGCCTTTGAAGGACAGCGTGGGGCCCAGGTGGTTGCCTTCAGCGGTGTGGTTGTAGACCACGTCCAGGATGACTTCGATGCCGGCCTTGTGCAGCGAGCGGACCATGGCCTTGAAGTCCTGGACCTGCTGGCCGGTGTCGCCGGTGGAGCTGTAGGTGTTCTGCGGCGCGAAGAAGCCGATGGTGTTGTAGCCCCAGTAGTTGTTCAGGCCCTTGTCCTGCAGCGTGCCGTCGTTGACGAACTGGTGCACGGGCATGAGCTCGATGGCGGTGACGCCGAGCTTCTGCAGGTGGGAGATGACGGCGGGATGCGCCACGCCGGCGTAGGTTCCGCGCTGTTCCTCGGGGATCTCCGGGTGCAGCTGGGTGAGGCCCTTGACGTGGGCTTCGTAAATGACGGACTGGTGGTATGGGATCCGCAGGTTCTGGTCGCCGTCCCAGTCGAAGAACGGGTTGATGACCACACCGAGCATCATGTGGCTGGCGGAGTCCTCGTTGTTGATCGAGTCCTCTTCGCCCAGGTTGTAGGTGAACAGGGACGGGTCCCAGTCAACCTGGCCGTGGATGGCCTTGGCGTAGGGGTCCAGCAGGAGCTTGTTGGGGTTGAAGCGGTTGCCGGACGCGGGGTCGTAGGGCCCGTGGACACGGTAGCCGTACTTCTGGCCGGGCTGGATCTGCG
The DNA here is from genome assembly GCF_029222765.1 of Arthrobacter sp. Cr_A7. Taxonomy (NCBI): domain Bacteria; kingdom Bacillati; phylum Actinomycetota; class Actinomycetes; order Micrococcales; family Micrococcaceae; genus Arthrobacter; species Arthrobacter sp. Cr_A7. The sequence goes on from NZ_JARHXQ010000121.1 coordinate 11,753, forward strand.
GGATGTAGCAGTGCCACACGTAGCCATCCACTTCATCCAGCGTGATGCGGGTTTCCTTGCCGTCATCGTCGAAGAGGCACAGTTCCACTTTTTCTGCTCGTTCGCTGAACAGGGCAAAGTTGGTGCCGGTTCCGTTGTACGTGGCGCCAAGGGGATAAGCCGATCCGGGCCAGACTTCCATAATGCTCCTCATTTCTTGGTCGGCAACAGGGGACATCGGAACGTCCCTGCCGCCCATGCGAACTAGTGCCTACCGTAATGGGTGGCTGTGACTATTACGTTTCCGGAGTCCAGAGTTACTAAGCATGCTGACATTACCCCACGTTTCAGCTATGGCATCGGCAATTCCGCCAGCAGCGATCGGCCCGCCAAAGGAAGCGTCCGACGCCGCCGTCCCGGCTTTACCGTGCAGCGCCGCCCCCAGCGCGGCAATCGCAGCCCACCGGCCGTCGTCGTCATTGTCCAGTGAACGGAAGCGCGCGACGTCGGGACCTGCCTGGGCGAGCAGCGCACCGATGACGCCGGCCAGGACGTCGCCGCTGCCGGCAGTGGCGAGCCACGGGGTCCCGTCCGCCTGGCTGTATACGTCGCCGCCGGGCGTGGCAACGAGGGTGGTCGGGCCCTTGAGCAGGACGGTTGCTCCGGTGATGGCCGCGGCGCGGCGGGCGGCGTCGAGAGTGCCCGCTTCCACGGCGTCCCGGTCATCTTCGCCTCCCAGCCGTTGCAGGAGCGAGGCGAGTTCGCCGGCGTGCGGGGTCAGGACGACGTGCGGGGCCAGCTGGTTGGGAAGAGCGGGCAGCGCGCCGGCGTCCGCCACGGTGGGCAGGCCGGAATCGACGGCATCCCGCGCGCGGGCGAGCTGATCGGAGTCCTCGGGACCCATGCCGGAGCCCACCAGCCAGGCCTGCACCCGGTTGTCCGCCACGGAGCCGGTACTGCAAACAACCTCCGGGCACGACTGCCGCACCAGGTCCGCCACGTCGGGCGGGCCGAGGTATCGCAACATGCCCACCCCGGCGGCCAGGGCGCCCCGGCAGGCCAGGACAGCGGCGCCGGGATATTGGACCGAGCCCGCCACCACGCCCACCACTCCGCGGGAGTACTTGTGCGCCCGGCGTTCGGGCCGCGGCAGGAGCATTGCAAGGTCTGCCTCCTCGAGCCGGCGCAGCGACGGACGCGGCAGGTGCTCCTCGATGCCGATGGTCACCACATGCACGCGGCCGGCGTAATCTGCGCCGGGGTCCGCAAGCAGCCCGGTCTTGGCGCCGCCGAAGGTGACGGTCAGGTCAGCCTGCAGCACAGGCTGGGCGGCCGCGCCGGTATCGGCGTCCACGCCGCTGGGCAGGTCGCAGGCCACCAGGAACCCCTGCGAATCCTCGAAACTGCGGGCCTTGGTGATGGCGTCCACCAGCGCGGCGGCACTCCCCCGCAGCCCGCCCTTGGCGCCCGTCCCCAGCACGGCATCAATCACGACGTCGGCGCGGGCGGCTTCCGCGGCCAGCCCGCCGAGTGCCTCCTCTGTCAGTTCCTCCGTACGTCCGCCGGCACGTTTAAAAGCAGCCAGCGCACCGGGATGCCCCGAGCCGGAGGTGAGGACCGCCGTCGTACGCATTCCACGGGCGGCAAGGAAAGCGGCGGCATACAGGCCGTCGCCGCCGTTGTTGCCCTTGCCGGCCAGCACCACGAGGCGTGCCCCGTAGATGCGCCGGCCGCGGGCGCGAAGCTCGGTGATGACGGCGTTGGCCAGGCCATGGGCGGCGCGCTGCATCAGGACATCGCCGAGCCCGGCAGCCAGGAGCGGTTCCTCGGCTGCCCGGACCTGCGTTCCGGTGTAGGCGGAGATCATGTTGGTCAGGTCCAGGGGCGAGCCCGGGGCCGGGTCAGCCCTCGGCCAGGACCGTGGCGGTGGCGATTCCGCCGTCGTGGCTGATGGAGAGGTGCCAGCGCTTGACGCCCTTGGCCTCGGCAACCGCCAGCACGGTTCCCTTGACCTGGACGGTGGGGCCGTTCTGGTCCAGGCCGATCCAGCAGTCCTGCCAGTTCATGCCGGCCGGTGCACCGAGGACCTTGGCCACAGCTTCTTTCGCAGCGAACCGCGCGGCCAGGGAGCGGATGTTCAGCTCACGCTCCGCAGGGACGAACAGCCGGTCCCGGAGGCCCGGGGTGCGCTCAAGCTGGCGGTCGAACCGCTCGATGTCTACTACGTCTACGCCAATGCCAACGATCATGTGGCTTAGTCTACGGTGGCGATCCCGGCCTCCCGCGCAGAGCTCGCCGGGCCCGATTAAAGCAGCAGCCCCGAGCCGGAGGGGCTTGGGGCTGCCTGTGCTTAGTGCCGGAAGGCTTACTCGACGGTGACGCTCTTTGCGAGGTTGCGCGGCTGGTCCACGTCGTAGCCCTTGGCGGCGGCCAGTTCAGCGGCGAAGATCTGCAGCGGGACGGTGGTCAGCAGCGGCATCAGCAGAGGTGGTGTCACCGGGACGTAGAAGACGTGCTCGGCGTAGGCCTTGACGGCTTCGTCGCCTTCCTCGGCGATCACCATGGTCCGGGCGCCGCGGGCACGGATTTCCTGGATGTTGCTGATGACCTTGGCGTGCAGCGATTCGCGGCCCCGCGGGGACGGGACGATCACGAACACCGGCTTGCCTTCATCGATCAGGGCGATGGGGCCGTGCTTCAGCTCGCCGGCGGCGAAGCCCTCGGCGTGGATGTAGGCGATTTCCTTCAGCTTCAGCGCGCCCTCCAGGGCCACCGGGTAGCCGACGTGGCGGCCCAGGAACAGCACGGACGTTTCGTCCTTCATGCTGCGGGCGAGCTCGCGCAGCGGTTCGGCGTTGTCCAGGATGGTCTGGATCTTGGCCGGGATCTTGTTCAGGTCCGCCAGGACGTCCTTGATCTGCCCGGAGAAGATGTTGCCTCGCAGCTGCGCCAGGTACATGCCCAGCAGGTACGCCGCGGTGATCTGGGCCAGGAACGCCTTGGTGGAGGCCACCGCGATTTCCGGGCCGGCGTGCGTGTAGAGAACGGCGTCTGATTCCCGCGGGATGGTGGAGCCGTTGGTGTTGCAGATCGAGATGGTCTTCGCGCCCTGTTCCCGGGCGTAGCGGACGGCCATCAGGGTGTCCATGGTCTCGCCGGACTGGCTGATGGACACCACCAGGGTGTTGGCGTCCAGGATCGGGTCGCGGTAGCGGAACTCGTGCGCCAGCTCCACCTCGGTGGGGATCCGGCACCAGTTCTCGATCGCGTACTTGGCCACCGTACCGGCGTAGGCGGCGGTACCGCAGGCCAGCACGATGATCTTGTTGACCTGCTTCAGCAGTTCCGGATCGATCCGGATCTCATCCAGCGTCAGTTTCCCGTCCAGGTCAGACCGGCCCAGCAGGGTCTGCGCCACGGCGTCGGGCTGGTCATGGATTTCCTTCTCCATGAACGAGGAGAAGCCGCCCTTTTCCGCCGAGGCCGGGTCCCAGTCCACGTGGTATTCCTTGCCCGCGGCCGGGTTGCCGAAGAAATCGGTGATGTCCACGGTGTCCGCGGTGATCGTGACGATCTGGTCCTGGCCCAGCTCCACGGCACGGCGGGTGTAGTCGATAAAGCCGGACACGTCCGAGCCCAGGAAGTTTTCCCCCTCGCCCAGGCCCACCACCAGCGGTGAGTTCCGGCGGGCGGCAACCACCACATCGGGCTGGTCGGCATGGACCGCGAGCAGCGTGAAGGCACCCTCGAGGCGCTGGCAGGCCAGCTCCATGGCCCGGGTCAGGCCGCCGTTGGAGGCGTCGCCGCCCAGCTTGTTCCGGAAAATGTCCGCCAGCAGGGCAGCAGCCACCTCGGTGTCCGTCTCGGAAAGGAACTCCACGCCCTTTTCGAGCAGCTCAAGCTTGAGCTCGGCGAAGTTCTCGATGATGCCGTTATGGATCACGGCGAGCTTGCCGCCGTCGGCCAGGTGCGGGTGGGCGTTGCGGTCCGTCGGGCCGCCGTGCGTGGCCCAGCGGGTGTGGCCGATCCCGGTCACCGTCTCCGGCAGCGGCCTGGCCTCCAGCTCGGCAATCAGGTTGCTCAGCTTCCCCGACTTCTTCCGCGACTCAATGGCGCCCTGAGACACCACAGCCACCCCGGCGGAGTCGTAGCCCCGGTACTCCAGGCGGCGCAGTCCCTCCAGGACAACATCCAAAGCACTGTGACCGTCAATTACACCGTCAACAGGACGGCCCACATATCCCACGATTCCACACATAGCCCCAAGACTATCGGCTGGGAGCCGCCAGCTGTAAACCGGATGGTCCGCCCGCGCGTGCCTTGTATGTTGCGGGACCGGCCAGCGCCTGACGGCCTGCATTTCGCTATGTGCCGGGCGCGGGGCAGAATCTCTAACGTGACTTTGCAACGCAATGAGGCGAATGGAGAGGGTGTCTCCCCGTTCGTCGAGCTGGACCGGCAGACCTGGTCCCGGCTCGCAGACGAGATGGAACAGCCTCTTAATGAAGAGGACATCATCCGCCTGCGCGGCCTCGGGGATCCCCTGGATATGAAGGAAATCCGTGAGGTCTACCTTCCGCTGTCCCGGCTCCTGCACCTTTATGTCGAGGCTGCGGGACAGCTGCATGCCGCCACCACCACGTTCCTTGGCGAGCACACCCAGCGCACGCCGTTCGTCATTGGCGTGGCCGGTTCGGTGGCGGTGGGCAAGTCCACCATCGCCCGTGTGCTCCGTGAGATGCTGCGGCGCTGGCCGGGCACCCCGAATGTGGAGCTGATCACCACCGACGGTTTCCTCTATCCCCTGGCCGAGCTCAAGCGCCGCCAGCTGCTGGACCGCAAGGGCTTCCCGGAATCCTACGACCGCCGCGCGCTGCTGCGTTTCGTGAGCGAGATCAAGGGCGGCGCCGAGGAAGTCCGCGCGCCCTGGTACTCCCACGTCACGTACGACATCGTCCCGGACAAGGAAGTGGTGGTCCGCCGCCCGGATGTCCTCATTGTTGAGGGGCTGAACGTGCTGGCTCCGGCCCGCCCGCGCCACGACGGCAAGCAGGGGCTGGCACTGAGCGACTTCTTCGACTTTTCCATCTATGTGGACGCCAAGACCTCCTACATCGAGGAGTGGTACGTGGAGCGGTTCCGCAAGCTCCAGAGCACCGCGTTCGCGCAGCCGGAGTCCTACTTCCACCGCTACGCCACCCTTTCCGAGGAGGAGGCGGAGAGCACCGCCCGGGACATCTGGAAGCGCATCAACGAGCCCAACCTGGAGGAGAACGTCCTTCCCACCCGGGGCAGGGCGCAGCTGGTGCTCACCAAAGAGGCTGACCACTCCATCCGCCGCATGCTGCTGCGGAAGGTGTAGCACGGGTGTGCCACGACTGCTCAGCTGAACCGGGGCCGCCGGCCGCCAGCCGCCGCAGCTTCGCACGGTTCCTCGCGGCGGGGGCCGGACTGACTGTCCTGACGGCATGCACGCCGGAGGCACCCACGGCGGCCGCGCCGTCGTCGGCCTCTCCTTCTGTGTCCCCCTCCCCCGTTGGCACCACCGCATCGGCAACCCCGACGCCGGACCTCACCTCGGCGGCCGCCGCACCTTCCGAGCCAGCACCGTCGCCCTCCGCAGCGCTGCCGGGGCAGTTCTCCCTGACCGACCCGGCGAGCCCGTGGCTTATCGTCAACAAGCACCGGCCGCTGGTCCCTGCGGCCTACGCGCCGGCTGACCTGGTACGCCCCGCCGTCGCGACGACCGCATCCGGGGAGGCTGCGCTGTTGAACAGCACGACGGCGGCAGCTGCCGAGGCGATGTTCGCGGCTGCTGCGGCGGACGGCGTGTCCATGCTGCTGGCCAGCGGGTACCGCTCGTACAGCACGCAGGTGGCCACGTACAACGGCTACGTCGCCTCACGGGGACAGGCCGACGCCGACACGGCCAGCGCGCGCCCGGGGTACTCCGAGCACCAGACGGGGTGGGCGTTCGACATCGCCGACGCCAACGGTGTGTGCGGTTTCCAGCCGTGCTTCGCAGACCAGCCCGCCGCGGTGTGGGCGAAGGCGAACGGGCACAGGTTCGGGTTTGTGGTGCGGTATCCGTGGATGTTCCATCCGATCACGGGGTACTACTACGAGCCGTGGCACCTGCGGTACATCGGGGTGGAGGCCGCCACGGACATGGCGAACCGCAGCATTTTCACGCTGGAGGAGTATTTCGGCGTGGAAGCGGCGCCGGGATACCCGTAAGCCGATGGGTTAGCGTGGTTCCTATGCTGACTGGATTCAAGAATTTCATTATGAAAGGCAATGTCGTTGACCTTGCCGTGGCCGTCGTCATTGGCACCGCCTTCGGCGCGGTGGTGACGGCGCTCGTCAACAAGGTGCTGATGCCCTTTATCGCGGGGCTGGTGGGGTCGCCCAATTTCGACAGCTTTGCCAAGGTGGACCTGAACGGCAACGCCATTGAATTCGGCGTCCTGCTGACGGCAATCGTCAATTTCCTGCTGATTTCCGCGGCCATCTACTTTGTGGTGGTGATGCCGATGAACCTGATGATTGAACGGCGCAACCGCAGGCTCGGGATCAACCAGGACGTCAAGCAGGAGTCCGCGGAGGACCCACAGATTGCCTTGTTAACGGAGATCCGTGACGCGTTGAAGGACCGTGCCGTCTAAGTTTTCCCGGAGTGCCAAAATGGTCCGCCTTTCCTTCTTGGAAAGCGGACCATTCTTGTTTTGGTGCGTTATTCGCTGACGAGTTCCAGCGCGAGCTCTGTCCGGACTACCTGGGCGAGGTGCTCGGCGATGGACTGCGCCGTCTCCTCGTCGGCGGCCTCCACCATGACGCGGACCACGGGCTCGGTGCCCGAGGGCCGGAGCAGGACGCGGCCCGTATCGCCGAGTGCCGCTTCCGCTGCTGCCACGGCCTGGGCCAGGACCTCGTTGCTCTTGACGCCGGCGCGGTCCACACCCTTGACGTTGATCAGGACCTGCGGAAGCTTGGTCATCACGGTGGCCAATTCCTTGAGCGGCTTGCCGGTCAGGGCAATCTGGGCGGCGAGTTGCAGGCCGGTGAGGACACCATCACCGGTGGTGGCGTGGTCGGCGAAGATCACGTGGCCGGACTGTTCGCCGCCAAGGTTGTAACCGCCGTCGCGCATTTCCTCGAGGACGTAACGGTCACCCACGGCCGTTTCGCGGATGCTGATGCCGGCGTCGCGGAGGGCGAGCTTCAGGCCGAGGTTGCTCATGACGGTGGCCACCAGGACGTCGTCCTTCAGCTTGCCGGAGGCCTTGAGGGCGACTGCAAGGATGGCCATGATCTGGTCGCCGTCCACCTCGTTGCCCTCGTGGTCCACGGCGAGGCAGCGGTCGGCGTCGCCGTCGTGGGCGATGCCGAGGTCGGCGCTGTATTTCACCACGGCCTCTTTGAGAGCCCCGAGGTGCGTGGATCCGACACCGTCGTTGATGTTGTGGCCGTCCGGGTCCGCGCCAATGACGATGACGTCCGCGCCGGCGTCCTTGAAGACCTGGGGCGAGCAGCCGCTGGCGGCGCCGTGGGCGCAGTCAAGGACCACCTTGAGTCCGTCGATGCGGTGCGGAAGGGTCTGGAGGAGGTGGACGATGTAGCGGTCCTCGGCGTCGGAGAAGCGCTGGATGCGCCCGACGTCGGCGCCGACCGGGCGCACGGCTTCCTGGGTCATCTGGGCCTCGATGGCGTCTTCCACCTCGTCGGGGAGCTTCTGGCCGCCGCGGGCGAAGAACTTGATGCCGTTGTCCGGCGCCGGGTTGTGCGAGGCGGAGATCATCACGCCGAAGTCTGCGTCCAGGTCAGCCACAAGATAGGCTGCGGCGGGCGTGGGCAGGACACCGGCGTCGTAGACGTCAACGCCAGAGCTGGAGAGCCCTGCCTCCACCGCCGCGGCGATGAACTCGCCGCTGGCGCGCGGGTCACGGGCCACCACGGCGCGTGGCCGGCTGCCGTTGGAGTTGCGGTCGTGGCCGAGCACGACGGCAGCCGCCTGGGCCAGCTGCATGGCCAGCTCTGCTGTCAGCAGGCCGTTGGCCAGCCCCCGGACACCATCAGTTCCAAATAATCTAGACACCGGTCAAGTCTAGAGGATGGGGGTGGTTGGGCTTGAAACGGCTGGTGAAGCGTCTGTCACGCCGTGCAGTGCCGGCCGCCGCCTTAGGTGTAAACGGCAAAAGCCCGCCCCGCCAATGGCGGGACGGGCTTCTGTGCAAGCGGATTTAGCGCTTGGAGTACTGCTGAGCCTTACGGGCCTTCTTGAGACCGGCCTTCTTACGCTCGATGACGCGTGCGTCGCGAGACAGGTAACCGGCCTTCTTCAGGGTGGCGCGGTTGTTCTCGACGTCGATCTCGTTCAGCGAACGGGCGATGCCGAGGCGCAGCGCACCGGCCTGGCCGGAGATGCCGCCGCCATGGATGCGGGCGATAACGTCGTAGGCGCCTTCGAGATCAAGGATCTTGAAGGGCTCGTTGACGTCCTGCTGGTGCAGCTTGTTCGGGAAGTAGTTGTCCAGCGCGCGGCCGTTGATGGTCCACTTGCCGGAGCCGGGAACAACGCGGACGCGTGCAACGGCTTCCTTGCGGCGGCCAACAGCTGCGCCGGCAACGGTCAGGGCCGGGCGCTCCTTCTTCGGCGCAGCTTCGGCAGCTGAGCTTTCAGAGGTGTAGCTGGTCAGGGTTTCCTCAGCCTCAACGGCTTCGGTGGTCTCTTCGTTCTGAGCCACGATTCTCCTTGTATAGATAAGTTGTTTGGTGGCCAGGACTACTGGGCGACCTGGGTGATTTCGAAAGTCTTGGGCTGCTGGGCGGCGTGCGGGTGCTCAGCACCGCGGTACACCTTCAGCTTGCCCAGCTGCTGTGCAGCGAGGGAGTTCTTGGGGAGCATGCCCTTGATGGCCTTCTCAACGGCGCGGACCGGGTTGGATTCCAGCAGTTCCGCGTAGTTGACGGAGGTCAGGCCGCCGGGGTAGCCGGAGTGGCGGTAAGCGCGCTTCTGCTCCAGCTTGGCGCCGGTCAGGGCAACCTTTTCAGCGTTGATGATGATGACGAAGTCGCCCATGTCCATGTGGGACGCAAAGGTGGCCTTGTGCTTGCCGCGCAGCAGGATTGCGGTCTGGCTCGCGAGACGACCAAGGACAACGTCTGTGGCGTCAATGACGTGCCACTGGCGGTTGATATCGCCGGGCTTCGGGGTGTACGTACGCACGGTGTTTGCCTCGTTCTTATTCTGGCGTTCTGGTTTAGGTGCCGCTCAGGGGCGGACACCTACTATCTGCGCGCTACCGGAACAGAGGTGAGGGCTCCATGTAACCAGTCATCCTGTGGTTCCGAATGTGCACGTTGAGTAGTCATCCTGCAACCGGATTCTCAAGCGGGCACGCACCATCGGAATAGGACACGCACAACGACTACCAAGATTAGCGCGTTAAGGGGTTCAGGGTCAAAATGGGGTAGCCGGCCGCCAGCACAGCGCATGCCGGCCTTACCGACGCAGGGGGTCGCGGTGTTTGCAATGGGTAATGACGGTTCTGCCGTCTGGCTCTTGGCTTTTGGCGCCGGCCTCTTGGGCTTGGCCCTCTCCCCTGTCGCGGAGATGCTCATCGCCAAGCACCTTCCCAGGCTGGGCAGTCTTCCAACCCTCCCCGTAAGGATCACGACGGCGGCGCTCACCGGCCTCGTGTGCGCCGCCTTTAGTTTGCGCTTTGGAATCAGCCCTGCCCTGCCGGCTTTCATATTCCTGGCCGCGTTGGGCGTACAGCTCGCCCGCATTGACGCTGCGCTGCATCTGCTGCCGAACCCGCTCGTGCTAATGCTGCTAACGGGTGGTTTTGCACTCTTCCTAATGCCCGGACTGCTTAATAAGCAGTCCGATGATCTTATCCGGGCGGTGCTTGGGGCCTTCATTTTGTTTGCTGGCTACCTTATTCTGGGGCTAATTTCCCCCGGCGGCATCGGAATGGGCGACGTGAAGCTCGCAGCGCCGGTCGGCCTTTACCTCGGGTACCTAGGCTGGAGCCATCTGCTCTACGGCGGCCTCCTCGGCTTCATCCTGAACGGCCTGGTCACCGTGGTGCTTTTGAGTCGAAAAGGCCGGAATAAGGCGTCAGAAGTGGCCCACGGCCCCTCGATGCTCGGCGCAACGGCGGCTGCAGCGTTCTTCCTCCTATAGCTTCATCCGCGACGCATCCAGGAGTCCAGCGGTACCTTCGGTCCAAGTAGTGGGTCCGCGTACTCGCTTCGCTATATGAGTACTACTCCTCTCTTTTGCGTAGGTACATTCTATAGGCTCGGAAAAAGTCGAGTACTACTACGCATTGTTGCCCCTACCCCCCAAATGACAATCTCTTCTTAGCGAAATCCAGCCGCTAAAGATACATGGGGGCAGCTGGAGATTCGTTGAAATCAGTGCAATCCATTTCACCGAATTAAGGACAAAACAATGACTTCTCTTATGGTCTCAATGATGGCTTTCGTCGCCGGCGTCAAGGATCGATTCGAATCGGAAAAGGGAGCAACAGCCACCGAATACGGACTGCTGGTTGGCTTGATCGCCCTGATCATCGTTGGGGGTGTCACGGCTTTCGGCGGTGCTCTCAACGGCTTCTTCAACGATCTCGCCGCCACCGTCAGGCTCTGGTAGCAGTCTCCATCTTCG